>NZ_RXHX01000033.1:0-65856 GCF_005930655.1 Pseudomonas sp. FSL W5-0299 | reverse complement strand
CCCCAACACCCCGCCCTGGCCGCCGCGCCCTCCAACCGCTTGCCCGACCGAGGCAAACACCCGCCAGAAATCAGCCGGCGCGTACTGCACAAAGCCCCCCACCTCGCCCATGTCCGGCACATCGCGCAACCCCTGCAGTTCGCCGTTGGACGTGCGCCCCGGCAGGTAATTCACGAACGGTCCGGCGCTGAAACCCTTGGTGTTCAACGCGTCCCAGGTCAGCCCGTCGTCCGTACTGAGGCTGACATTGCCCCAATCCAGATCGAGGTAAGGCACAGGCCGGGTTTCGTAGCGGCTACCGGTCGGATCGTGGGGCTGATAGCTGAGGCCCGCCCCCGCCTCACCGGTGATGCCGTCCGCTGAAACGCTGGCCGAAAGGCAAGTCAGCGCGGCAAATAGAACAACAGTAATCCTCGACATGAGGCCATTCCTTGAACTGGATGTGCGCGCATCAATCCCCGAATCGCCCCTCTCGCGCAAGCACTCATGTTGTTTGTAGCGACCTACAAAAATTGTAGCTTCACCGCCATCCACACCCGCCTGAACCCCAGCCCCGCTGGGCCAAACCCGGTTGGCACAGTCCCTGCTCTACCCCCTTGGCAAGCGCAAACAGCGCCTCCTGCCAAGATAGGTACAACAGATGATTGACTGGCATATCGTGTGTGATTTCGACGGGACCATCACCCGCACCGACGTGATCGACAGCATCCTCCAACGGTTCGCCGACCCGAGCTGGGAAGCGATCGAAAACGAGTGGCTGGCGGGTGACATCGGTTCCCGTGAATGCCTCAGCCGCCAGCTCTCGCTGGTCAAGGCCACACCGGGCGAACTGCTCGGGTTCTTCGACACCATCGAGATCGACCCGGACTTCCCTGACTTCGTCGACCACGTCATCGGCCTCGGCGCTTCGCTTGAAGTGGTCAGCGACGGCATCGAGCAAGGCATTGCACGGATCCTGGCGCGCCACTACGTCAGCCTTTTGCCGATCCTCGCCAACCGCCTGCGGCAGCTCGACCACCAGAGCTGGCGCATCGACTTCCCTCACGCAAGCGATGCCTGCCGCGCCGCGTCCGGCAACTGTAAATGCAAATCCACCCCCAGCGCCAAACGGGTGCTGGTGATCGGCGACGGTCAGTCCGACATGTGCGTGGCCGCCACCGCCGATTTCGTATTCGCCAAGGATCGCCTGGCCGAGCATTGCGAGCGCAACGGCATCGCCTACGCCCGCTTCGACAGCTTCGCCGATCTGCCTGCGTTGCTCGCCCTGCTGCCAAGCGCCAGCGCCGCCAACGCCACCTCTTTCAACGTAGAAACACAGGAACGCTTCCACCATGTCTGATATTCGAATCGCCACACCTGAAGACCAGGTCCTTCTGGATAAAGAAGCCAAGTACTGCTCCTACGGCGACACCGTTCACTACATCGATCCGCCGCGCATTTTCAGCCGCTGCGAAGGCTCCTACGTCTGGGACACCGAAGACCAGGCCTACCTCGACCTGCAAATGTGGTACTCGGCGGTCAACTTCGGTTATGCCAACCCGCGCCTGAACAATGCGCTGAAACAGCAGATAGACACCCTGCCGCAGATTGCCAGCCAGTACCTGCACAAGGGCAAGATCGAGCTCTCGGAAATGATCGCCGTGGACGCGAAAAAGAAGTTCGGCCTCGACGGCCGGGTGCACTTCAACGTCGGCGGTTCGCAGTCCATCGAGGACTCGCTGAAAGTCGTGCGTAACGCCACCAATGGCAAAAGCCTGATGTTCGCCTTCGAGGGCGGTTACCACGGTCGCACCCTCGGTGCGTCGTCGATCACCTCCAGCTACCGCTATCGCCGCCGCTACGGCCACTTCGGCGAGCGCGCCAATTTCATCCCGTTCCCGTATCACTTCCGGGGCCCGAAAGGCATGACCAAGGAAGAGTACGGCAGCCATTGCGTGCAGCAATTCGCCCGCCTGTTCGAGACCGAATACAACGGCGTCTGGGACCCGAAAGTCGGCCAGAGCGAATACGCCGCCTTCTACGTCGAGCCGATCCAGGGCACCGGCGGTTACGTGATTCCGCCGATGAATTTCTACAGCGAACTCAAGCATGTGCTGGACCAGCACGGCATTTTAATGGTGGTCGATGAAATCCAGATGGGCTTCTGGCGCACCGGCAAGCTGTGGTCGATTGAGCACTTCGATGTCAAACCGGACGTCATCGTCTTCGGTAAAGCCTTGACCAACGGTCTCAACCCATTGGGCGGCATCTGGGCCAGGGAAGAGCTGATCAACCCGAAAATCTTCCCGCCAGGCTCGACCCACTCGACCTTCGCCTCCAATCCGCTGGGCACGGCGGTCGGCCTGGAAATGTTCAAGATGACCAGCGAAGTCGATTACGGCAAGAGGGTCATGAACAAGGGCAAATACTTCCTCGAAGGCTTGAAAGACTTGCAGAAACGCTACCCGATCATCGGCGACGTCGATGGCCTGGGCCTGGCACTGCGTTGTGAAATCTGCGGTCCGGACGGCTTTACGCCGGACAAGGCAACGCTCGACTTCATGGTCGAAGAAGGCATGAAAGGTGACATCGAAATTGACGGCAAACGCTTGGGCCTGATCCTCGATGTGGGCGGTTACTACAAGAACGTGATCACCCTCGCGCCGTCGCTGGAAATCAGCTACCCGGAGATCGACCTCGGCATCGCGCTGCTCGACCGTCTGCTTGATCGGGCGATGAAACGATGAACCCCTCTTTTTCAAGGGCAGACGAGATCGACATGGGCGAAGGCAGCGCCGGTTTCGTTCTCGGCAACGGCGAGGTCGCGGTGTTGTTGATCCACGGCCTCACCGGCACGCCGACCGAATTGCGACGGGTCGCGATGGGCCTGGCCAAGGCCGGCTGCACGGTCTATGTGCCGACCCTGGCCGGCCACTGCGGGGACAACGCCGACCTGCAAGCCACCGGTTGGCACGACTGGTACGAAAGCGCGCGCAATACCTTCGTTGGTGTGCGGCGCAAGCATGAGCATGTGTTCGTCGGTGGCTTGTCGATGGGCGCGGTGCTGGCGATGTACCTGGCGGCCGAGCATCCGGGGCAGATCGAAGGCTTGCTGCTGTATTCGACCACCCTGCGCTACGACGGCTGGAACATGCCTTGGGTCGCCAAACTGAGCAGCCTGGTGATGTCGATTCCGTTTGGCGTGCACCTGTGCCGCTTCAACGAAAAATCACCGTTCGGCATCAAGGACGAACGCTTGCGCGCCATTGTCGAACGGCAGATGAAGGCCGGTGAAAGCGCCAATGCCGGATTGCTGACCATGTCCGGCGTGAGTGTCCGGGAACTGCATCGATTGGTGGCCGCGGTGAAAAAGCGCATGCCGCAGATCACCACCCAGGCGCTGGTGCTGCACTCACGGGAAGACGACATCACCAGCCGCTGGAACGCCGACTATGTCGAACGCAAACTCGGCGGCCCGGTAGTGAAAGTCCTGCTCGACGATTGCTATCACATGATCACCGTCGACCTGCAATACCGCCGGGTCGTGGAGCTGAGTGCGGACTTTATCCAGCACCGGTTCATGCAACAAGTCACCGCCCCGCAACCCATGCGCCAGGACTATCGGCAACTGGCTTGAACACATTTGAAGAAGCTACGCATGCCCACCCTGTTACCCACAATGGCAGCCATCCCCCAATCCCTGTAGGAGCGAGCCTGCTCGCGATGCACTCAAGAGCGCCGCGTTTCTCCTGTAACCCCACGTTATCGTTAACGACCATCGCGAGCAGGCTCGCTCGTACAAGGAAACGATGTGATCACTGCCCTTGCCTATTCAACCATCGAAGCCATCGACCGCAGTGCCTGGAATGCCTGTTTCCCCGGCGAACTGGAGGACTGGGATTATTACCGGGCCGTTGAACAGGCAGGCATTGCGGATTTCCGGTGGCGCTATCTGGCGCTGTACGAAGACGAGGTGTTGATCGCGGCGGCAGTGGCATTCACCACCGCGTATTCGCTGGACACCACGGTTCAGGGACCGGGTAAACGCGTCACCGAGCAGTTGCGCCGCTGGTGGCCGGGGCTGTTGGACGTCCGCTTGTACGCCCTCGGTTCGCCGGTGGCCGAGCAATGCCATGTGGGGACCGCACGCCAGATCGACCCCGCACGGCGTCCGGCCTTGCTTGAGCAATTGTTAATCCTGGCGCGCAACGACGCCGACCAGGCCGGAATCGGTCTGCTGGCGGTCAAGGACGCGTCCCATCGCGATCCACAGTGGTTGCAGGTGTGCCAGGCGGCCGGTCTGCAAAGCATGCCCGGCCTGCCCAGCGCCGAACTGCCGATCTGTTTTGGCTCCGTGGACGCTTACCTCGGCACGCTCGGCAAATCCACCCGTAAAGACCTGCGCCGCACGTTGCGCGCGCAAGGTCCGCGCATCGAATGGCGGCGCACTGTGGAAGACCTGCTCCCACACATGATGGCACTTTACGAAGCCACCCTTTCACGCAGCGACCTGACCTTTGAACGCTTGCCATCGGAGTACTTCCGCCAAGTCCTCGAATACCTCGATGAACGCGCCGCGTGCGTGCTGTACTGGGTCGGCGATGAGCTGGTAGCGTTCAACCTCGTGCTGCTGGACGAGCAACGCCTGGTCGACAAATTCTTCGCCCATGACCTGACCCGGACCCGCGAGCACAATCTGTACGTGCGCAGCTGGCTGGCCAATGTCGACTACTGTATTGAACACGGCATCCCGATCTACGCGTGCGGTCAGGCCGGCTATGCCAGTAAGCTGCGCCTGGGTTGCTCGTTCACCGGCAACACCGTGTTTTTCCGCCATCGCAACCGAGTGCTCGACGGTCTGTTGCGACTGGTGAAAATGTTCATTCGACCGGACCGCTCCGACCCTGCCATGGCTGCTGCATTAAGCGAAACTTCATGATCAAAAACCGCCCCGCCACCGCCCGACCTTTCGCCCTCTCCGGCTGGAGCCTGCAGCGCAAACTGGTGTTGGCGTTCTGGCTGGTCAGCGTGATTCCGACCATGATCGCCGCAGAACTGGCGGCCACCACCCTGTCGCAGATTTTCGACAGCAACGTGCGGATCTGGCTGCAGGAATCGACCCAGATCGTCGAGGACGAGATCACCGAGATCCGCCGGGATAACGCCCGGGCCGCGCAGTTGTTCCTGCGCTACACCCGCCCGCCGACGGACCGTTTGTCGAGCAAACACGACAAACTGACCACCGACATCGCCGATTCCATGGGTATCGACGTGGTGGCGCTGGTGCGCAACAGCGATCACAAAGTGGTGTTCAGCACCGCCGCCGATGACATCGTCCGGCAAATCAGCACCGAGTCCAAGGCGTTGTTGCAGACCCTGCAAGTCGGCAGCATCCCCACCGGCACGGTGGTCTCGACCTTCGAGACCGATCAGGACGGCGTCGACTACAAACTGGTGATCGCCACCTACCTGGACAGCAGTTTCCTCACCAGCGTCGCCGATGTGCACTCCCTCGACCTGCGCCTGTACCTGGCCAAGGCCGATGACTTCTCGGAGATCTTTTCCACCCAGCGCTTCGAAGATCACCCGGCGGCGGTACCGGAAAAAATCGAACAGACCCTGCGCAGCACCAAGCAGCCGATCGAACAATTCACCAATCGCTACAGCGGCATCTACCGGCCGATCCTCAATGAAAGCGGTGAGCTGCAAGGCGTGATTTTCAGCGGTCTGCTGCGCCACACCAGCCTGGTCGGGCTGGTGAACCAGAGCAACCTGTTCATCCTGATTTTCCTGCTCAGCTCGGCGGCGTCCCTGGCGGTCGGCTGGATTGTTTCGCAACGCCTGACCAAGCCGTTGCGCGGGTTGTCCAAAGGCGTGCAAGCGGTGATTGCCGGGGATTACCGCCAACGCCTGGCGGTCACCGGCGGCGACGAACTGGCGGAATTGAGCAGCACCTTCAACCACATGAGCGAACGCCTCGGCGAGTTGCAGCACCTGGAATCGCAACTGCGCCGCCGCGACCGTCTGCATGCCCTGGGTGAAGTCGCCATGGGCCTGGCCCATGAAATCCGCAACCCGCTGGGCATCATCAAGACCGCCACGCAACTGCTGCACCGGCGCGCCGATTTGCCCGAGACCGACAAGCGTCACCTGGAATACGTGGTCAGCGAAGTCAGCCGCATCAACGACCTGATCACCGATTTCCTCGACTTCGCCAAGCCCAGCGCGCCGATGCGTTCGACCCAGGCGGCGCGGCCGCTGGTGGATGACCTGGTCGGCTTCTGCGCCCCGGAGCTGGCCAGCCATAACATCGATGTGCACATCGACGATCAGGCCCCCGGCGCGACCCTTCATGTCGACGCGCGGCAACTCAAGCAGGCCGGCCTGAACCTGATCGTCAACGCCATCGACGCCATGCCCGACGGTGGACGGCTGACCGTGGCGATCAGCAGCGAATCGCCGTACACCGTAATCAGCATCAGCGACACCGGCCAGGGCATCGAACCGGATATGCTCGAACGGATCTTCACGCCGTTCGTCACCACCAAGGCTTCGGGTACCGGCCTGGGGCTGGCGAAGGTGTTCTCGATCATGGAAGGTCATGACGGGCGCATCGAATGCGTCAGTGAAAAAGATGCCGGGACCACCTTCACGCTGTACATTCCGGCCAACGGTGAAGACTTCGACGAGGGCAGCGATGACACATAACGTACTGGTGGTGGACGACGAGCCCAAGCTCTGCGACTTGCTGGCATCGGCCCTGGGTCAGAACGGCATCCAGGTGTTCACCGCCGGCAACGGCTTGCACGCGCTCAAGGTTCTGGAGTGCGAGGACATCGACCTGGTGATCAGCGACTGGCGCATGCCCGGCATGGACGGCCCGCAGTTGCTGGCGGAAATCAAAAGCCGTTTTCCGCAGCTGCCGGTGATCGTCATGACCGCCTACAGCACGGTGAAAAACGCCGTGCAGTCGATGCGCAACGGCGCCTTCGACTACATCGCCAAGCCGTTCGACATCGACGAACTGGACATCACCGTCAGCAAGGCCCTGCAATTTCGCGACATCCTCAAAGACAACCAGCGCATGCGCGCCGAGCTCGATGAGCATCAGCAGATCGACAGCCTGATCGGCGACAGCCCGAGTTTTCGCCGGGTGCTGCACGCCATCGATTCCGTGCGCGAAAGCAACGCGACGATTCTGCTGACCGGCGAAAGCGGCACCGGCAAGGAAATGGTCGCCCGGGCGATCCACAAACACGGTAACCGCGCTGACAAACCGTTTGTGGCGGTGAACTGTGCGGCGATCCCGGAAGGGTTGCTGGAAAGCGAAATGTTCGGTCACCGCAAAGGCGCGTTTACCGGCGCCGTGGCGGATCGCGTCGGGCGCTTCATGCAGGCTGACAAAGGCACGTTGTTCCTTGATGAAATCGGCGAAATGCCGCTGGCCTTGCAGGCGAAAATCCTCCGGGCCTTGCAGGAACGGGTGATCGAGCCGGTGGGCGATCCGCGCGAGCGCAAGGTCGATGTGCGGGTGATTGCCGCGACCAACAAGAACCTGCTGGACGCGGTGGCCAACAAGGAGTTTCGCGAGGACCTTTATTACCGCCTCAATGTGTTCCCGATTCCCTTGCCGGCCCTGCGCGAACGTGTGGAAGACATCGCGCCGCTGGCCAGGCATTTTGCTCACACCCTGGGCGCCACGGCAGGCAAGCGTTTTACCGGATTCAGCGCGGAAGCCTTGCAGGCCATGGCCCATTATTCGTGGCCAGGGAATATTCGTGAGCTGCAGAACTGCGTGGAACGAGCGACGATTGTCGCGTCGGGGGCGGTGATTGAAGAGGAAGATTTGCCGGCGTATCTGTTTGCCTCAAATGCCGGCACCAGCGGTGCGCTGGTCACCGAAGGCAGCGTGCCGGCAGATCTGGAAGCGGCGTTGGCGGAGGTCGAGAAGGCTTACATTCTGGCGGCGCTGGCGCAGAGCAATGGTGTACAGGCTGCGGCGGCGCAGTTGATCGGGATCTCCGAGCGCAGCTTCTGGTATCGCCTGAAGAAACTGGGCATCCACGTCGACAAAATCGTCAGGTAACCGCTCCCCCCTGTGGCGAGGGAGCTTGCTCCCGCTCGGCTGCGCAGCAGTCGTAAATCCAGCGAATGCGGTCTGCCTGGCTACAACGGTGCTGACATTGGGGCCGCTTCGCAGCCCAGCGGGAGCAAGCTCCCTCGCCACAGACGCACTCCCGGTAATTAGCTCACGGTCCCGCCCTTCGATTCGCTCATGATCTGCCGAATCGCCCCGACAAAGGTTTCGACCGGCTGCCCGCCCGTCACCGCGTACTGCCCGTTGAACACCACCGTCGGCACCGAACTCACCCCGCGCGCCAGCCACAACTTCTCTTCTTCGAGCACCTCTTTGGCAAATTCATCGGACGCCAGAATCGCCTCCGCCCGCTGCCGATCCAGCCCCACGCTTTCAGCCATCAGCGCCAACTGCTTGCGATCCGACGGATTGCCGCCCTCAGTGAAATACGCCTTGAACAGCGCTTCCTTCAGATTGAACTGCAACCCTTCCAACCCCGCCCAAAACAACAACCGATGCGCATCAAAGGTGTTGTAGATGCGGCTGTTGCCATCAGTGCGAAACGCGAACCCGACCTCGGCGCCACGGGCGCGGATCATCTCGCGGTTCTTCTGCGACTGCTCCGGGGTCGAGCCGTACTTTTCAGTGATGTGTTCGGTGATGTTCTGCCCTTCCGGCCCCATTTTCGGGTTCAGTTCGAACGGCTGGAAACGGATCTCGGCCTGGACCTCATCGCCCAGCAAATCCAGGGCCCGGGTCAGGCCATACAGACCGACCACGCACCATGGGCAGGACACGTCGCTGACGAAATCGATTTTCAGGGGGGTACTCATCATTCACCTCGCAGGCTTGGATCGCGCGGAAAGCTGGAACAATACACCCGAAGACTGGCGCGCGCAGGTCCCTTGTAGGAGTGAGCCTGCTCGCGATTGCGGTCTGACATTCAACATTGATGTTGACTGATACACCGCCATCGCGAGCAGGCTCACTCCTACAGGGATCGGGGGTGTTTGGGAGGGGGTGTTTAGTTCTGTTTAAGGTTACTTCCTGAAAGCTACAGCGCCTTGCGCCGTCGCCTACAACAACGTCAGAATCCGCTGGCTTGTGCGCCTGGGTGGCCGTCGGTAACTTGGTTCGTGTCACTGATTCCCAGTGATCGGGTTTAGTAGCCCGGCTAATACGCTTACGGTTGCACAAGTGTCATCCCGTCAGGTTTTCACCTGCACTTGATGGTAGCTGTGCGCATGGCGCCCTCGGGCGCGCCGGGTTTTGGGCGTATTTTACCGGTCTACTAACTTGCGCACAGCTGCCACCCCTCCGTTTAGTAGCGAGACAGGTTGCGGCTCTACTATTAGGAAAAATACCCCATGTTCAAAATTACTCCGAACCCACCGGAATCCGACGACGTCTCCCCCTACGAAACCCCGGACTCCAAAAAACTCAACGAAGCCGCCGACCGCGCCCTCGATTACTACCTCAAACCGGTCATCCCCAAAGACACCCCGCGCCGGCCCAGCACCATCTACACCATCGCCCCCGACATCGATCAAGAAACCCTGCTGGCCAACGCCTGTGAATCCCTGGCGTCAGCGAGCGTGATGCTGAGTGATTTCGCCGGGTTGCTGGAAGGCCCGCAGCGCAACACTGTGCTCGGCATTCAGCAGTGTCATGCTGGGTGAACTGGCGGTGAACCGGATGCTGGATAACTTCGTTCCACCAAGCGCCGCGACCTGATTGGCTGACAAGGTTCCACTAACGAAGAAGATCCAACTGTGGGAGCGAGCCTGCTCGCGATGGCGGTGTGACATTCAGCATTGATGTTGACTGACACACAGCCATCGCGAGCAGGCTCGCTCCCACATTGGTACTGGGTACTACAGGAGGTTCGGAGTGGGCACCGGATCGATCTGTGCCCAATGCGAAGTGTCTTCGCGGTGGGCCTGCAAATACGGCAACACCGCCGCCAGCAACGGCGCCTTGAACGCCTCCTGGAACCGATGCGCCAACCCCGGAATCAGCTTCAACTGACTGCCACGAATATGCGCCGCCAGATGGACGCCATGCATCACCGGCAACAGCGGATCCGCCGTGCCGTGAACCACCAGCGTCGGCACGCGCAACTGGTTAAGCAGCGCCACGCGGCTGCGCTCGGCGAGGATCGCCATGATCTGGCGCTTCACGCCCTCCGGGTTGAACGCCCGGTCATAGGACAACGCCGCCTGATGCAGCAACGCTTGCCGATCATCACTGACGGTCGGGCTGCCCAGCGCTGCCAGCAAATCGGCCTGCTGTTCCAGCGCCACTTCGCGATTCGGCGCGCTGCGCCGCGACAACAACTGCACCAACGCCGCACTCGGCGCCGGCAAGCCTTCGGCCCCGGAACTGGTCATGATCAGGGTCAGGCTCTCGACCCGTTGCGGCGCCATCGCCGCCATGTGCTGGGCAATCATCCCGCCCATGCTCGCGCCCAAGACGTGAAACTGCTCAACCTTCAACGCATCCATCAGGCCAAAGGCGTCGTCCGCCATGTCGGTCAGGGTGTACGGCGCCGCCACCGGCAGACCGAGTTTGTAGCGCAGCACTTCAAACGTCAGGTTGGCGTCGGCGGGCGTTTGCCGCCAGGTCGAGAGGCCGACGTCGCGATTGTCATAACGAATCACCCTAAAACCCTGCTGACACAGCGCGACCACCACCTCGTCCGGCCAGTGAATCAACTGCCCGCCCAGGCCCATCACCAGCAACAACGCCGGGTCGGACGCACGGCCGATGCTCTGGTACGCCAGGCTCACCTGCGCCAGATCGGCCTGTTGGGTGGGAACATTGACATCGCAACGAGACGCCGCCAAAGACGGCAGGCCAAACAACAGCAAGGCCAGAAAAATGAATGCACGCATGAAAAAACACCGAAACGCAGAACCCCAGTAGAGCGCGAGTCTGATGAAGTTTGATCAAGCGCGCTGCCACAGTTACGTGACAGTTTGATGAAGATTGCCGAGCGGTCATTTTCGGGACCGCGTTATCGTTCATCGCGAGCAGGCTCACTCCCACAGGATCGATGTCGTACACAATATTTGTGATCGACCTAGATCCAATGTGGGAGCGAGCCTGCTCGCGATGGCGTCCGAACAGACGCTACATCGGCTAAGCCAACTGACTGCGCAACTGCCGCGCCGCCGCCACCATGTTCACCAGCGCCGCCTCAGTCTCCGGCCACGCCCGGGTCTTCAGCCCGCAATCCGGATTCACCCACAACCGCTCCGCCGGAATGCGCTTCACGGCTTTACTCATCAACTTGACCATCTCAGCCGTGTCCGGCACCCGTGGCGAGTGGATGTCGTAGACGCCCGGCCCGATGTCGTTCGGGTAGTCGAACGCTTCGAAGGCTTCCAGCAATTCCATGTCCGAACGCGAGGTCTCGATGGTGATCACGTCGGCATCCATCGCCGCGATGGACTCGATCACGTCGTTGAATTCGCTGTAGCACATGTGGGTATGGATCTGGGTTTCGTCGCGCACGCCGGAAGCGCTCAAGCGGAAGGCTTCCACCGCCCAGTCCAGGTATTCCTGCCATTGCGCCCGACGCAGCGGCAAGCCTTCGCGGAACGCGGCTTCGTCGATCTGCACGATCTTGATGCCGGCACTTTCCAGGTCGACCACTTCATCACGCAGGGCCAACGCCAACTGCTGCGCCTGGATTTTGCGCGAGACATCTTCACGCGGGAACGACCACATCAGCATGGTCACGGGACCGGTGAGCATGCCTTTCATGACCTTGTCGGTCAGGCTTTGCGCATAGGTGATCCAGTCGACGGTCATGGCGTTCGGACGGCTCAGGTCGCCGTAGATGATCGCCGGTTTGACGCAGCGCGAACCGTAGCTCTGCACCCAGCCGAAACGGGTGAACAGGTAGCCGTCCAGTTGCTCGGCGAAGTACTCGACCATGTCGTTGCGCTCGGCTTCACCGTGCACCAGCACGTCCAGGCCCAGGCGTTCCTGGACTTGCACCGCGTGACGGATTTCGCTGTGCATGGCATCGGTGTAATCGTTGGCCGACAGCTTGCCTTGCTTGAACGCCTGGCGGGCCAGACGGATCGAACCGGTCTGCGAAAACGAGCCGATGGTGGTGGTCGGGAATGCCGGCAGTTTCAGCCGAGCGCGTTGCTGCTCGATGCGCTTGGCGAACGGCGAGTGACGTTGGCTGTCCGCTGCGCTGATCGCATTGATGCGTGCCTGCACGTGGGCTTTATGGATACGCGGCGACTCGGCGCGGCTCGTCTGAATCACTCGGCTCTGGGCCAGAGCCGCTTGTACTTTGGGCGATTGCGGGTCGTTCAGGGCATCGCGCAGTACGGCGATTTCACCGCACTTCTGCACGGCGAAGGCCAGCCAGCTTTTCAGTTCAGGATCGAGTTTGTCTTCCCGTTCCAGGTCCACCGGGCTGTGCAGCAGCGAGCAGGAACTGCTAACCCACAGGTTGTCGCCAAAGCGCTCTTGCGCCGGTTGCAGTTGCGCGAGCACTTGCTCCAGTTCGCAACGCCAGACGTTGCGACCGTTGACCAGGCCCACCGAAAGAATCTTGTAGGTCGGCAGACGGTCCAGCACCTGACCGAGTTGATCCGGCGCCCGCACTGCGTCGATGTGCAGGCCTTGCACCGGCAGGCCGACTGCCAGGCCGAGGTTGTCTTCCAGGCCACTGAAGTAGGTCGCCACGAGCTTTTTCAGCGGCGAGTATTGAAGGATGTGGTAAGCGCGCTCGAAGGCGTTTTTCCAGGCTTGTGGCAGGTCGAGGGTCAGGATCGGTTCGTCGATCTGCACCCATTCCACGCCTTGGGCGGCGAGGCGGCCGAGGATTTCACCGTAGATCGGCAGCAGGCGTTCGAGCAGGTCGAGCTTGTCGAAGTCGTTGCCTTTGGCCTTGCCCAGCCACAGGTAAGTCAGCGGGCCGATGATGACGGGTTTGACGTTGTGGCCGAGGGCCTTGGCTTCGTCGACCTCGTCGAACAACTGTTCCCAGCTCAGTTTGAACTGTTGGTCAGCTGTGAATTCCGGGACCAGGTAGTGGTAGTTGGTGTCGAACCACTTGGTCAGCTCCTGGGCATATTGGGCCTGGGTGTGTTCGCCACCGCAGCAGGCCGCCGAGGCGCCTCGGGCCATGGCGAACAGGGTGTCGAGGGTCGGCAGGCCGCGCGCATCCTTGGCGCTGTCGAAACGCTCGGGGATCACGCCGAAGGTCAGGGAATGGGTCAGCACCTGGTCGTACCAGGCGAAGTCGCCGACGGGCAGCAGGTCGATGCCGGCGTCTTTCTGCAACTGCCAGTGGGTGGCGCGCAGTTGGCGGCCGACGCTTTTCAGCGCGTCCTGATCGAGGTCGCCCTTCCAGTAGGATTCGAGGGCTTTTTTCAGTTCGCGGTCAGTGCCGATGCGCGGAAAACCAAGTGTGTGGGCCAGAGCCATGGTGAATTTCTCCCTGTAAAAGATGGCGCTATTGTCGACAGCCAACCCAACATGAGACAAACTCAACCTTTTCGTGTTGATCACAAGTTTTCCTCATGGAGCCCCCGGTGCTTGAAATCCGCCACCTGAAGACCCTGCACGCCTTGCGCGAAGCCGACAGCCTGGTCGATGCCGCCGACCGTCTGCACCTGACCCAATCGGCCCTGTCCCACCAGTTCAAGGAACTGGAGGAGCGCATGGGCATGCCGTTGTTCGTGCGCAAGACCAAACCGGTGCGGTTCACCAGCGCCGGGTTGCGCCTGCTGCAACTGGCCGACGCCACCCTGCCGCTGTTGCGCGGTGCCGAACGCGATATCGCGCGGTTGGCGGGCGGCACCGCGGGCCGTTTGCACATGGCAATCGAGTGCCACAGTTGCTTCCAGTGGCTGATGCCGACCATCGATCAGTTCCGCGATGCCTGGCCGGAAGTCGAGCTGGACCTGGCTTCGGGTTTCTCCTTCGCCCCGCTGCCGGCCCTGGCCCGTGGCGATCTGGATTTGGTGGTGACCTCCGATCCGCTGGAACTGGCCGGGATCACCTACGTGCCGTTGTTCACCTATGAAGCGATGCTCGCGGTGGCCAATCAGCACCGTTTGGCGAACAAGGCCTACATCGTGCCGGAAGACCTGCTCACGGAAACGCTGATCACCTACCCGGTGGAACGCGACCGGCTGGACATCTTCACCCGTTTCCTGGAACCGGCCGACATCGAACCGGCGCAGGTCCGCACCTCGGAACTGACGGTGATGATGATGCAGTTGGTCGCCAGCGGACGCGGCGTCTGCGGCATGCCCCATTGGGCGCTGCATGAATACAGCTCGCGGGGTTACGTGAAGGCCAAGCGGCTGGGCGAGAAAGGATTGTTTGCGACGCTGTATGCGGGGATTCGTGCGGACATGCTGGATGCGCCGTACATGCGCGACTTCTTGCTGACGGCCAAGGACACATCGTTCTCGACACTCGACGGCGTCAGCGCAGTCCGCTGACACACCGCAACCGCTGTAGGAGCGAGGCTTGCCCGCGAAAGCGGTGTATCAGCCAAGTAGATATCGACTGTCACGACGCCTTCGCGGGCAAGCCTCGCTCCTACAGGGGTCTGTGGTGGGTTTAGAGCTCGCGCCACATGTGGATTTTGTCGAAGTAGTCTTCGCCGACGCGCACCGCCATGGGTTCGAGGCCGAACTGTACGAAGCCGCAACGCTGGTACAGGTTGAACGCCGCCTCATTGCCGGCGGTGACGGTCAGCTGGATCAGCCGCAGGCCTTTATGGTTCTGCGCTTCATCCAGCGCGGCTTGCACCAGTTGCTGACCCAACCCGCGCTGCCGGACTTTGCCGGACACATACATGCCAAACAGCGTCGCCTTGTGCCGGGCCTTTTCCCGGGGTTCGAAGGCCAGGCCGACGATGCCTGACAACGCGCCGTCCTCGAACGCCCCGAACACCACATCCAGCTTGCTGGTCAGGCGCGACTCCCACCAACTCAGCGGCATTGTTGCGCGTTCGCGCACACTCGAAGTGAAGGCCTGCGGGTGCAGGTCGTAGGCTTCCAGCATCAGCGCCCGATAGTCCAGCGCATGGCTGGCATCCAGTCGTTCAATCCACATGGTCAAGCCGTCCGTCGTTGCTCAAGCATCAGCCGTACCGCCAGCGCGGACAGGACAAACCCCATGAAATAACGCTGCAGCGCCAGCCAGGTCGGGTTGTTGACGAACCACGACGCGATGCCTGCCGCGAAGATCGCGATCAGCAGGTTGACGCAGAAACTGACGCTGATCTGGGTCAGGCCCAGCACGATGCTCTGGGTGAACACCGAGCCATGCTCAGGCGTGATGAACTGTGGAAACACCGACAGGTAAAACACCGCGATCTTCGGGTTCAGCGCGCTGGTGAGAAACCCCATGGTGATCAGTTTTCGCGACGAGTCCGGCGGCAACTGCTGCGCTTCGAAGGGTGAACGTGCGCCGGGTTTGACCGCCTGCCAGGCCAGCCACAACAGATACAGCGCGCCGGCCCATTTCAACACTTCGTAGGCCATCGGCACGGCCAGAAAGACCGCGGTCAAACCGGCCGCAGCGGCGAACAAGTGCACGAAGAATCCCGCCACCACGCCGAGCAACGAAGTCACGCCGGCCTTGCGCCCCTGGCAGATCGAACGGGAGATCAGGTAGATCATGTTCGGCCCCGGCGTCAGCACCATCAGCAACGCGGCAGCGGCGAAAATCAGCAAGTCTTGAAGTGGGATCATGGGGCAGTCCTAGTCCGTGGATGATCAGGCGATTGCAGTCAGCGAAGCTCGATAAAACGGCAGGATCACGTCCCGTGTCAATGGCGCCAACGAGAGATCGCCGTCGGTGGCCGGATCGATCCAGCGCACCTCTTCAATCTCCGCGGCGGGCGAGACGTCTGAATCGATGGTCAGCAGAAAGAGTTCAGCCTGGACGACAAAACCCGGCTCGTTGGCCGCCGGTGCCGAAAAGGGCCCCAGGTAGGTGGCGTGCGCGGGGTCGATGACCAGTCCAAGCTCTTCTTCCAGCTCACGGGCCAGGGCGTGAACCGGTTGTTCATGGGCCTCGATCTTGCCGCCGGGTTGCATGAAGGCTTCGGTGCCGCGTTTGCGGACCAACAGCGTGCGACCGTCAGGGCCGATCAGCAGGGCGGCGGCGATGCGGATGGTGCGGGGGGAAGGGGCGGATGAAAGTGTCATGGATCTGAGTGTGCCTTGAGTGAAAGGCGCAAAGGATCACATGGGTGTCGCGCCGGCGTCACGGGGGAAAATAGCGATCTAGCCCTTTGTGGGAGCGAGCCTGCTCGCGATAGCGGTCTTTCAGTCGACATCCATGGTGAATGTCAGGCCGTCTTCGCGAGCAGGCTCGCTCCCACAGGGGTCAGTGTTGAGTCTTCCAAAGGGGGATCAGGGCTGAGTTTGAACCACCAGCGGCGCTTCGAGGATTGCGGCTTCCACCTCATCCGGCACTTTCACAAAAACGCTGTATTTCGCCCCTTCCATCGCCTCGAACGCGATCAGTTTCTCCACCAGCGGCCCGCTCAGCACCTTCCCCGCATTGAGCAACAGCATGCCGTTATCGGCATTGAGGTTGCGCGCCAGAATCATGCCGGCCGCCAGGTCCCGGGTGGTCAGTACCTTGACCGTCGGATCGGCCAGTGACACATCGCTCTGGTAGGCGGCGCAGACCTGAATGAAGTCCTCCACCAGATCAGGATCGTAGAGACGACCGGCGTACTGGCGGATATAGACCAGGGCTTCATCGCTGTTCATCTGGCGCTCAAGGATCAGCCCACGCTGCAACTCGATGAAATCCACCGCCAGTTTCAGCCACCGCGACCCGAGCGGAATCGCCTCGCCCTTGAGCCGGTCGGGGAAACCGGTGCCATCCCAGCGCTCCTGATGGTGAAGGATCAGGCGCGCCGCATCCTTCATCGGATCGAGGGTCATCAGCAACGATTCGCTCTGCTTCGGATAACCGCGATAGCGTTCCTGATCGTTGTGGTGCAGCAAATCCGCAGGCGCGGTCATCATGCTGTCGGTCCAGCTCAGCTTGCCGATGTTGTAAAGCGCCGCGGCCATGGTCAGGTCGCGGGTACTGCCCTCGTCCACGCCATGGAGTTTGCAGTACACCCGCACCAGTTCGATGATCTGCCGGTTCGTCTGCTTGGCCGGTGGCAAACGCAGGTTGGCCAGCAGCGAGAACACCTCGGTGCCGGTGACATAGCTGTGTTTGAGCTCTTCGTAGGCCAGGTCGAGCATGTCGGCCGTCTGCTGCAGCTCGGCGGTGCGGGACGCGACGTGTTTCTCCAGGGTCGCGTTGAGCAACCTCAATTCTTCGTTTTGCTCCCAGGTCTCCTGCACCAGATGCAGGCGTTCGCGCTCGGAACGCTGGTAGGCGAGGGATTGTCGCAACGTCAGCAGCAATTCCTCATCGTGCCAGGGTTTGCTGATGTATCGGTCAATCTGCCCGTCGTTGATTGCTTTGACGATCATCGTCAGGTCGGCATAACCGGTCAGCAAAATGCGCAGCGTGTCGGGATGGCGCTGGTGAATGTGCGCCAGCAGCGTGGCGCCGTCCATGTTAGGCATGCGCGCATCGCTCATCACCAGGTCGACGGGCTGTTTCGCCATGATATCCAGGGCTTGCTCCCCGCTGGTGGCCAGCAATACTTCGTAGGGCTGGCCGCGCAAGAGCCGGCGCAGACTGTTGAGGATAGACTCCTCGTCGTCGACCAGCAGAATCGTGGGTTTATCGGCAAAAGTAGTGGGGAGTTGCTCTTCCATGGCATTACCTCAAGCAAAACGGGCGTCGTCGCGTCAATCATCAGCCAGAACATTCCGTTTCTGGCGCTGCCTGAGCTACAGGCTAGATGATTTCCAGCGACGCCCCTGGAAATGATTCGTTTCAGGCGACCGGGCGAAGTGCTGCACAGGCGACTATGCTCAGTTCACTCGGATCCACTTTATGCGCTTGGCCACGTGATCAGGGAAAGGATGCCCCTATGAGCACACCGCACCACCACATTGCCACCGCTCCCGGCGTATGCCTATGAATACGCTGCTGGCACGAACCAACCGTCGGATACTTATCGTCGACGACACCGCGTCTATTCATGCGGACTTCATCAAGATCCTCAGCCCGCCATCGCCCGAAGACGACGACCTGATCAGCGCCGAAAAAGCCCTGTTCGGGACGCAAGCGACGGCAACCCTGCAAAGTTTCATGCTCGATTCGGCGTTTCAGGGGCTGGAAGCACTGGACAAGGTTGAACGAGCGCTGGCCAACGACCTGCCCTATGCGATGGCTTTCATCGACATGCGCATGCCGCCGGGCTGGGACGGCCTGGAAACCATCGAACGGCTGTGGCAGGTCGATCCCAAGCTGCAAGTGGCGCTCTGTACCGCTTATTCCGACTATTCCTGGGAAGACATCGATGAACGCCTGGAACTGGGCGATCGCCTGCTGATCCTGAAAAAACCGTTTGATGCCATCGAAATCCGTCAGCTGGCCAGCGCCCTGACCGCCAAATGGCAAATGACCGAAGACGCCGAACTGAAGATGTCGTTGCTGGAACAGGCCGTGGAAGAACGCACCCGGGAGCTGTCCGACGCCAACATCATCGTGCAGAACAGCCCGACCATTCTGTATCGCCTGCGGGGCGAACCGTCGTTTCCGCTGATGTACATCTCCCACAACATCACCAAGTACGGTCATGTCGCGGCGAATCTGGTCGCCTCGGCCAACTGGGCCCGGGAGTTGATCCATCCCGACGACCAGCCGAAAGTCGACACGGCCATGGCCCGAGTGCTGGATCGCCATGCGGGCGGCGCGTCCATCGAGTTTCGGATGCGCACCGGCGACGGTGCCTGGCGCTGGGTCGAAAACCGCTATATTCCGGTGCGAGACGCCGAAGGACGTTTACTGGAAGTCGAAGGCATCATCATCGACGTCACTGAACGCAAGGTCGCCGAGGAGAAAATCGCCCTGCTGGCCCGCACCGACGGGCTGACGGGGCTGGCCAACCGTGCCACCTTGATCGAGCGCCTGCATCAGGCCTTCGCCGCTGCGCGCCGGGGTGCAACACCGTTCGCGATGTTCTACCTGGACCTTGACCACTTCAAACGCATCAACGATACCCTCGGTCATCCGGTGGGCGATCTGTTGCTGCAGGAAGTGGCCCGGCGCATCAAAGCCTGTGTGCGCGAAAACGACGTGGTCGCCCGCCTCGGCGGCGACGAGTTTGCCATCCTGCAACTGGACGTCAGCGACCCGACCCAGTCCGCGTCCCTGGCGGCTAAGGTCCGCGATGCACTGGTGCTGCCCTACTCCCTGGACGGCAATGACGTGCGGGTGTCGGTCAGCATCGGCATCAGCAGCTATTCGCCGCGCATCACCAGCGCCGACGGCTTGCTCAGCCAGGCTGACATGGCGCTGTATCGCTCCAAGGAAAAGGGCCGCAATCAGTATCACTTCCACTCCGAGGAGATCAATCAGGAGGTGGTCGAGCGCATGACCATCGCCAGCGAACTGCGCACGGCCATCGACCATGAAGAACTCGAACTCAGATACTGGCCGGAAGTCGACCTGAGCAGCGGCAAGATCCTCGGCATGGAAGCTCAGGTCTGCTGGAACCACCCCGAGCGAGGCCTGCTGGAAGCGTCGGCGTTCCTGCCGGCCGCGGAAAAAACCGGCGCCATCATCCCCCTCGGGCACTGGGTGCTGGATCGCGCCTGCCAGCAAATGCGTCTGTGGCGCGACGAAGGCATGGCGCCCCCGGTGATTGCCATCAAACTGTCCCTGGCCCAACTGAAAAGCGGACCCGAACTGATCTATGACGTACTGCGCACCACCGCGCGCTGGGAATTGTGCGCCTGGGACCTGCGCTTCGATGTCACCGAAGCCACCCTGGCCCAGACCAAATGGACCCACAACGACGTGCTGCCACGCCTGCGCGAGCTGGGGGTGAAGATCGCCATCGACGACTTCGGCACCGAATACTCCTCGTTCGACTACCTCAAGACCTACCAGGTCAATCACCTGAAACTCGCCCAGGCTTTCATCGACACCGCTGCCCGCGACCCGGCAAGTGCCAACACGTTGCGCGCAATCATCAATTTCGCTCGAGAAGTAGGGATCGGAATCATCGCCGAAGGTGTCGAAACCCAGGAACAGCGTAGTTCGCTGATGGCCACAGGCTCGCCAATGAACGCACAGGGTTACTTTTTCAGTAAAGCGGTCAGCAGCCAACAAGCCGCCCAGTTGCTCAAAGCCGGCAGCATCGTGCCCGCAAGCCACGGACCGATCCTGGACAACCCGCACGCCACGGAGGACAAGTGATGAAAACGTCGTCCGTCCGGACCAACCGGCGCATCCTGATCATCGACGACACGCCTTCGATTCATGAGGATTTTCGCAAGATCCTCGGCCCTGACTCTGAAGATGAGCAGACCCTGGCCGGCACGGAAGAGGCGCTGTTCGGCACGCAACAGCCGGCTCGGCTGACCTTCCAGCTCGATTCCGCCTACCAGGGCCAGGAAGCCCTTGAGCTGGTCCAGCGGGCCCAGGCCGAAGGTCGCCCCTACGCCATGGCGTTCACCGACATGCGCATGCCGCCGGGTTGGGACGGGCTGGAAACCATCGAACAGCTCTGGAAGATCGACCCGCACCTGCAAATCGCGCTGTGCACCGCCTATTCGGATTACAGCTGGGAGGACATGGCTGAACGGCTGGAGTTCGGCGACCAGTTACTGGTGTTGAAAAAACCCTTCGACAGTCTGGAAATCCGCCAGATGGCCAGCGCCCTGACCTGGAAATGGCAGATGACCCAGGACGCGGAGACAAAAGTGCAAAGCCTGGAGCAAACCATCGAGGCGCGGGTCCACGAACTGCTCAAGGTGTCCCACCTGTTGCAATACGACGTCTTGACCGAGCTGCCCAACAGCACGTTGCTCGGAGATCGACTGAACCAGTCCCTGGCGTTGTCGCGCCGCCATGACAAGCAGCTGGCAGTGATGTTCCTGGGCCTTGATCGCTTCAAGCGCATCAACAATGCCCTGGGCCATCCGGCCGGTGACGAGATGCTTAAACGGGTCGGGCAAAGCCTGGTGTCCACGGTGCGCGAATCCGATTCGGTGTTTCGCTACGGCGCTGATGAGTTCGTGGTGATCCTCGCTGACATCCGCCATCCCCAGCAGACCAAAGGCATCGCCGAAAAACTCTTGAACGCCATTGGCACGACCCAGCACATCGCCGGCCATGACCTGAGCGTAACCGCCAGCCTGGGCATCAGCATCTACCCCGATGATGGCTTCGATGCGATCGCGCTGATCAAGAAAGCCGAAACCGCGATGCGTCACGTCAAGGAAAGCGGCCCCAACGACTTCCGCTTTTTCATTGAAGAAATGAACCAGCGCGCCCGGGACCAGCAGACCATCGAGTCGGGCATTCGCCTGGCATTGGAGCGGGACGAATTTGTCCTGCATTACCAGCCCAAGCTCGACCTGGGCACCGGTGAGGTAGTCGGCGCAGAGGCCTTGATTCGCTGGCAGAAACCGGGGCATGGCTGGGTCTACCCGTCGGACTTCATTGGCGTGGCCGAAGACAGCGGCTTGATCGTACCGTTGAGCAAATGGGTGCTGGCCCAGGCCTGTCGGCAAGCCTGCGCCTGGCAGGCGGCGGGGCTGCCGAGGCTGTGCATGTCGGTGAATGTGTCGGCCATCGACTTTCGCCAACGAGGCTTTGTCGAAGGCATTGAACAGGTCCTGAAACAAACCGGTCTGGACCCGTCATTGCTGGAGCTGGAAATCACCGAAGGCGTGCTGATGCAGAACGTCGATGCCACGGTCACCGCCCTGAACCGGATCAAGGCCATGGGGGTGCGGCTTGCCATCGACGACTTCGGCACCGGTTATTCCAGCCTGAGTTACCTGCGGCGTTTTCCCATCGACGTGCTGAAAATCGATCAGTCGTTCATTCGTGGCCTGAGCCGTGACATCAACGACGCAGCGCTGGTCAGCGCCATCATCAGCCTGGGCAAGAGCCTGAAACTGACCATCATCGCCGAAGGGGTGGAAACCCTCGAACAACTGGATTTCCTCAAGGCCCATCAGTGCGAGGAAGGCCAGGGCTACTACTTCAGCAAAGCCGTGGCGCCGGATGACTTCGTGCACTACCTGACGTCGGTGAAATCCCCTCCCCCTGCCGCCACATGACCGATAAGCAGCGACACACGGGCTATCCGCCAAGGAATTACAGGATGTCGCCATTTCTCTACAGCTTGCTCTTGATGCCTCTGCTCGGAGTCTGTCTGACGGCCAGCGGCGCGCCACTGGACGAACCACTCAAACCGCTGCCGGCCGTGCCGCAGCAAAACCCTCTGCGTGTCGAACTCGGTCGCCAGTTGTTCAACGAGCCACGTTTGTCGGTCAACGGCAGCCTCTCGTGTGCCAGTTGCCATCGCCTGGAAAGCGGTGGCGCCGATAACAAGGCGTTTTCCATCGGTTTCAACGGCCAGCCAGTGGCAGTCAATACTCCGAGCGTGTTCAACGCCAGCCTGAACTTCCGGCAATTCTGGAACGGCCGCGCCGACACCCTGGAAACCCAGGTCAACGCCGTGGTGCAAAGCCCCAGTGAAATGGGCAGCAACTGGGAACACGTGGTGCAGACGCTGTCCGCCGACGCCGCTTATCGAACCGCGTTCGGCAACGCCTACCCGGATGGCGTGACCATGATCAATGTGCAAAACGCCCTGGCAACCTACGAGCGCACGTTGATCAGTGCCAACTCGCGTTTCGACCAATACCTGCTGGGCGACACCGACATTCTCACCCGCGAGGAGAAATACGGTTACCAACGCTTCAAGGATTACGGCTGTATCGCCTGCCATCAGGGAATCAATATCGGCGGCAACATGTTCCAGAAATTCGGGGTGATGGGCGATTACTTCAAGACACGAGGCAATCCGACCGACACCGACCTGGGCCGCTACCTGCTGACCAAGGACGAAGAGGACCGCAACGTGTTCAAGGTCCCGAGCCTGCGTAACGTCGCTGTGACGGCGCCGTACTTTCACGACGGCTCGGCCAAAACCCTCGAAGACGCCGTGGAGGTGATGTTCTCATTTCAACTGGGACGCATCCCCTCTGTCGAGGACAAGGTGCTGATCATCAAATTCCTCAAGACCCTGACCGGTGAATGGGAGGGCAAACCATTATGAAAATATCCCGCCGACGCAGTGTGGCACTCCTCGGCATCATGGCCCTGATACTGGCCTCGACACTGCTGTTTCTGTACCTCAAATCCAACTCCAATCAGACGTCGACCTACACCGAATCCCGGGATCTGATTTCCCGGATGAAACAGCTGAATGCGCAGTGGGAAACGGAAATCCTCAAGGCCAGGATTGCGATCAACCACAACTACGATCCGCTGGTCACACCGCTGACCGAGATGACGCGCCTGTGGGAACGGTTCGACACAATGTCGTCGAATCACAGCCGCAACACCTCGCCCGTCTGGTTGACCAGCCATGATGCGTACCTGAGCGCCTTCGAGGAAAAGATCCGGCTGGTTGAGCAGTTCAAGTCTCACAATGCTGTGTTGCGCAACTCACTGGCGTTTCTGCCGACCGCCGAAGACGACATTCAGGAACCCCTCGCCCAGTTGCAGGACGGCGACAAACTGCAACTGCAGAACATCGCCAACGACACCTATGACCTGGTACTCAGCACCATGGAGTTCGCCATGGTTACCTCTGACGACAAGGCCGCCGAAATCCTGGTGGGATTGAGCAAACTGAAAGTGAACAAACTGCGACTGCCGGAGGAGTTCCACAGTCCGCTGGATGTGCTCAATAACCATATTGAGCTCATTCTGCGTGAGCAACCGGTGGTCAACCGCTTGCTGGAAAACATCGAGGCGATTCCCGTGGCCGAGCGGCTCGACGGCATCACCGATCTGCTGAACAACGATCAGCAGCGCACCGATGCGGTCGACCAGCGTTATCACTTTTACATGCTGGTGTTTTCGGTGCTGCTGGTGCTGTTGCTGGTGTACCTGGCAATTCACTTGATGCGCAGTTTCACCGTAATCAATCGCGTCAACAAGGCCCTGAAAACCGCCAATGATGACCTCGAAAAACGGGTCGAAGAACGCACCCGCGAACTCAAGGATACCCAGAGCGAACTGCTGGACACCGCGCGCCAGGCCGGCATGGCGGAAATCGCCACCAATGTGTTGCACAACGTCGGCAACGTACTCAACAGCGTGAACATCTCCGCAGACCTGGTCAGCCGCAAACTGCGCAGCAGCAAGGCCCAGGGGCTGGGCAAGGCGATGCAGCTGATTAACGAGCATCAAGGCGACCTCGGAGCCTTTCTGACCCAGGACGCGAAAGGCAAATTGCTGCCCGGCTATCTGAATCAACTGGTCGACGCCATCGCGCTCGAACAACAAAGCATGACCGACGAACTCGCCCAACTGACCAAAAGCGTCGACCACATCAAGGACATCGTCGCCACCCAGCAGTCCTACGCTGGCGCCAACAGCCTGATGGAACCGCTGCACATCAGTGAACTGCTGGAAGACGCCCTGCGCATGAACTCCGGTGCCCTGACCCGGCACCACGTCACCGTGGTCAAGGAGTACAACGAGGTGCCGCAGGTCATGGGCGACAAACACCGGTTGCTGCTGATCCTGATCAACCTCATCAGCAATGCCAAATACGCCATGTCCGACCTCAGCAATCGTCCGCGACAAATGACCCTGGGTGTGAAAATCGTCGAAGACTCCACCCTGCAAATCAGCGTCAAGGATGATGGCGAAGGCATCGCGCCGGAGAACATGACGCGCATCTTTGCCCACGGTTTTACCACCCGCAAGGAAGGCCACGGTTTTGGTCTGCACAGCTGCGCACTCGCGGCGATAGAAATGAACGGCCATCTCAGCGCCCACAGTGACGGGCCCGGCAAGGGCGCGCAGTTCACCTTGCAGATTCCGCTGAAAACCGTCCCGGAGGAGGCATGAGTGAGCATTCGAACCGACGCATTCTGTTGATCGACGACACACCGTCGATTCATGACGACTTTCGCAAGATCCTCACCCCGGTTCCGGTGGAGCACCTGGAACTGGACGAGATGGAAGCCACGCTGTTTGGCCGTGAAATCAAAACCACCACGGCCCTGTTCGAACTGGATTCGGCGTATGGCGGCCAGGAAGGCCTGGGCAAACTCACTCAGGCCTTGCAGGAAAGCCGGCCCTACGCCCTCGCGTTCGTCGACATGCGCATGCCTGAAGGCTGGGACGGCGCGCAAACCATCGAACATCTGTGGCAGGAAGATCCGCACCTGCAAGTGGTGGTGTGTACCGCGTATTCCGACTATTCCTGGGATGAGCTGTTGGACCGACTGCAAGCCCATGATCGGTTGCTGATCCTGAAAAAACCGTTCGACAACATCGAAGTCCAGCAGATGGCCAACACCCTGCTGACCAAATGGGAGATGACCGAACGCGCCTCCGTGCAGATGAGCCATCTGGAGCATCTGGTGGACCAGCGCACCACGCAGTTCAAACAGGCCAGCGAGGCGTTGCAGCGGGAAATCGACGAGCGCAAACAGCTTGAATCGCAACTGGTGCAATCGGAAAAACTCGCGTCCCTGGGGCAATTGGCGGCCGGGGTCGCCCATGAAATCAACAACCCCATCGGCTTCATTTCTTCCAACCTTGGCAGTCTTGATGGCTACTTCAAGCAACTGCAAGACATGCTCGATGCCTATCGCGAGGCCGAAGAGGCGATTGCTTCAAATGAGGTGATCGAGCGGCTTGGTCAGTTACGGGAACGCATCGAACTGGAATTTCTGCGCGAGGACATTCCATTGCTGATCAAGGAATCCAAGGAGGGCATCAACCGGGTGGGGCAGATCGTCAAGGACCTGAAGGACTTCTCCCGGGTGGACTCCAACCAGGAATGGCAGTGGACCAATCTGCAACAGGGCATCGAATCGACCTTGAACATCGTCGCCAATGAACTCAAGTACAAGGCCGATGTGCTGAAGGAGTATCAGCCATTGCCCGACATCGAGTGCCTGCCATCGCAAATCAACCAGGTGATCATGAACCTGATCGTCAACGCGTCCCAGGCGATGGGCCCACAGCGGGGCACCATCACCCTGCGCACCGGGTTTGAGGGTGAACGGGTGTGGATTGAGGTGGCCGACACCGGCTCCGGTATCGCGCCGGACAGCCTGCAGAAAATCTTTGATCCGTTCTTCACCACCAAACCGGTGGGCCAGGGGACAGGGCTTGGGTTGTCCTTGTCCTATGGCATCGTCAAGAAGCACCGGGGGGATATTACGGTGCGCAGTGAAGTGGGCGTGGGCAGCACGTTCCGAGTCGAACTGCCCGTGCACCAGACACACTCAGCCACCTGAACTCCGTAATAAATGCAGGAGTGAGCCTGCTCGCGATGGCGGTATGTCAGTCGCCCTTGATGTTGACTGACATGGCCCTATCGCGAACAGGCTCACTCCTACAGGGGGTTTTGCAGGGATCCGAGGTCAGGTGGCTTCCTGGAAATCCATCTCCGGTGGCTGGCGGCGGAAGCCACCGGTCAGCACCGCCAGGTACACCACGCCAATCGCCAGCCAGCTCAGGCCCAGGTAGATCGCCAGGTGATCGAGGCTGACCATCAGCCACAAATCTGCCGCCAGGCCAATGAACGGGAATAACAGGAACAGCACGAACTCGCGCAGCCCTTTCTTTTCCCCTCCTATCCAGTAATGAAAGATCACCGACAAATTCACCAGACTGAACGCCAGGAACGCGCCGAAGTTGATGAACGAGGTCGAGGTGGTGACGTCCAGTTTCAGCGCCAGCAACGCGACCACGGCGCACAACAGGATGCTGTTGACCGGTGTGCCAAAGCGCTCATGCAAGCTGCCGAAAAATGATTTAGGCAGCACGCCGTCGCGGCCCATGGCGAACAACAGACGCGAACCACTGGCCTGAGCCGACAGGCCCGAGGCGAACTGGCCGACGATCAGGCCGATCAGGAAGATCGTCACGAACAGGTCGCCACCGATGTTGCGGGCGATTTCATAAGCGGCCGAGTCGACGCTGTCGAACTGGAACGAGGGATGGGCGATCTGCACGAAGTACGAGACGCTGACGAAGATCAGGCCGCCGATCAGGGTAATCAACATGATCGCCCGCGGAATGGTACGACGTGGGTCGCGGGTTTCTTCGGTCAGGGTGCTGACCGCGTCGAACCCGAGGAACGAGTAACAGGCGATGGCCGCGCCACTCATGATCAGCGGCATCTGCATGTCGCCGTTGAAGAACGGCTTGATCGACCACAACGGCGTGCTCGCATCGCCCCCGACGTAGTGGATGCACAGCGCGACGAAGGCGATCAGCACCAGGAACTGCACCAGCATCAGCAAGGCATTGATGCCGTTGGCCAGTTTCAGGCCGACGATGTTGATCGCGCTGGTGATGCCGATGAACGCCAGCACCCAGATCCACTGCGGCACGGCCGGGAACGCGGAATTGAGGTAGGCCGCACCGATCAGCCAGATCGCCATCGGCAGGAACAGATAGTCGAGCAGCACCGCCCAACCGGCGATGAACCCCAGCTTCGGGCTGATGGCCTTGCGGACATAGCTGTAGGCGGAACCGGCGACGGGGAATGCCGAGGCCATTCGGCCGTAGCTCATCGCGGTGAAAAACATCGCCACCAACGCCGCCAGATACGCGGCCGGGACCATGCCGGCGGTGGATTGAGCGAGAATGCCAAAGGTGCCGAGCACAATGATCGGCGTCATGTAGGCGATGCCGAACAGCACCACCGAACCCAATGACAGGGTGCGTTGCAAACGAGCCATGAGCGACTACTCCGAATTTATTAGATTTATGGCAGAGCCGAGTTCGGCGCTAAATATCGGGTGTTTCGTTGTTGTTTTGGGTGATCGGTCAAACAGGTGTGTTGTCTGTCAGGACCTCTTCGCGAGCAGGCTCGCTCCCACAGGGGTTCTGCAGTGGACACAAATCCAATGTGGGAGCGAGCCTGCTCGCGAAAGGGCCACTCGGAGCAATGCAACATCCGGATCAGCGCGAAGGAATCAGCAACTCCCGCACACCAGAAGCCTGCTCGACAATCTCACCCGGCAACTTCAGCCGCTGGTCATCCAGATACCGGTAATCCTTGCGTGCCGCCTCCAGCCGGCTGAAATCCAGCTCAACCGCAAACTGCCCTTCATCGCGTCCGGCCTCGAACAACAGGGTGCCGAGCGGATCCACCAGCGCACTGCCACCGGCAAACACCAATCCGTCATCACTCTCTTTGACCCGATTGACCATCAGCGCAAAGGCCTGGTTTTCCTGGGCCCGGGCCATGATCGCGGTGCGGTGAGTGGGGCCGTAAGGGTCCATGTTGCCGTTGGTGACGATCAGCAATTCGGCGCCCAGTTGCGCCAGGGCGCGGGCAGTTTCCGGGAATTCGATGTCGTAGCAGATCAGCAGACCGACCCGCACGCCGTTCCACTCGCAAGTGGCGTAACGGTCGCCCGCCTCGAACACGCCGCGATCCGACGCCCACAGGTGCGTCTTGCGGTATTTCAGGGCGATGCCTTCGGGGGTAATCAGCAGCGTGGTGTTGTAGAAGCGGCCGTTGTCGTTCTCGGCCATGCCGATCACCACGGCGATGTTGCGTTCGCGGGCAGCCGCCACGACGGCGCTGACCGTCGGCCCGTCCAGCGGTTCGGCGGTCTGGGCCACGGTGTCGGCAGTCGGAAAGCCCATCAGGTGGGTTTCCGGGAAGACGATCAGTTGCGTATCCGCGTGGCAGGCAGCGATGGCCGCCAAGGCGCGTTCGAGGTTGTACGCTGTGCCGTTGTCACGGCCCGCCAACTGGGCGAGTTCGACTTTCATGGGTATTCCTTGTTTTGGGCCGAGCGGCAGAAAGATTGCCCGGTCTGTGTCTGTGCGCCAGTATGCGCAGCAAGCCACCGGCCGGGGAATCACGCCGCTGGGGTAACCCGATAGGGGTAGAGGCATGACACTTTCGTTAGACGACATCGCGTGGCACCGCTCGGTCGGGCAACTGATCGACGCCCTCGACAAGCCCAACTTCTGGACGCAGCTGGTGCGCCTGCTGGATCAGTACGTGACCTTCGACAGTTGGGTGGCACTGCTTTTCAGCGCTGACCAGCACCCGCAGGTCTTCGCCGAGTGCCCGGGCGAGGACGGCAGCCCCGATCAGTTGTTTCAGGATTACCTGCGCGGGCTCTATCTGCTTGATCCGTTCTACATCGCCTGCCGCGAGCAATCGCGCACCGGCCTCTATCGGCTGTCGGAAGTGGCACCGGAGCACTTCGAGCTGACCGAGTATTACCAACGATACTTTCGTCTGAATGTGGTGGCCGACGAAATCCAGTTCAATTGCCAGCTCGAAGGGGACCGCACCTTGTGCCTGTCATTGGGCAGCAAGCAGCGTTTCAGCGGTCAGCAGATTGCCTTGCTGTCGCTGATCCAGCCGTGGGTGCTCGGCCTGTTGCGCCAGCGCCTGCCCTACGAAATCAACGAAGTCGTGGCTCTCGCACCAGCACCGATCCAGGGCGATTGGCGCGTGCAGCTGGAAGCCTCGGTGCAACAACTCAAGGGCGCGCAGTTGACCGCCCGGGAACTGGATGTCGGGCGCTTGATGCTCAGCGGTTGCTCCAGTAAAGAAATCGCCCGTAAGCTGGAAATCTCCGTCGAAACCGTGAAAGTCCATAAGAAACACATGTACAGCAAGCTGGGGATCAAATCCCAGTCCGAGCTGTTTTCGATATTTCTCCAGGCGCAAAACGCCTGATTGCAACGCGGAGTGCTTTTTACTGTGGGAGCGAGCCTGCTCGCGATTGCGGTCTTTCATTCAGCATTGATGTCGACTGAACCACCGTAATCGCGAGCAGGCTCACTCCCACAGGGATCTGTGTGTATCCATGCACCTGCCGCGTTGAAATTATTGAGTCCGAACCAAGGAACCCGTATGAGCCTGTCACTCCTGAGCCGCTACGCCTTCTTTGCTGCCTGTGTGATTTTCACCCTCGCCAGCTTGCCCTTCCTGGAACACGACTGGCTCTGGCCAATCACCGCCGTGACGGGCGTCCTGAGTCTGGTGGGCCTGTTCGATCTGCTGCAAAGCCCTCACGCAGTGCGGCGCAACTACCCGATCCTGGGCAATATTCGCTATCTGGTGGAGGGCATTCGCCCGGAGATCCGCCAGTACCTGCTCGAATCCGACAGCGACGCCCTGCCCTTCTCCCGGGCCCAGCGCTCGCTGGTCTATTCCCGGGCCAAGAATGAAAGCGCCGACAAACCCTTCGGCACGCTGATCGATGTATACCAATCGGGTTTCGAATTCATCGGCCACTCGATGCGCCCGGCGCCGTTGAGCGACCCGAGCAATTTCCGCGTCATCGTCGGCGGCCCACAGTGCACCCAGCCGTACTCGGCCTCGGTGTTCAACATCTCGGCCATGAGCTTCGGCTCGCTGAGCGCCAACGCCATTCGCGCGTTGAACCAGGGTGCCAAACTCGGCAACTTTGCCCACGATACCGGCGAAGGCAGCATCAGCGCGTATCACCGGGAAAACGGCGGCGACCTGACCTGGGAACTGGGCAGTGGCTACTTTGGTTGCCGTACCGCTGATGGGCGCTTCGATCCTGAACGCTTCGCCGCACAAGCGCAGACGCCGCAAGTGCGGATGATCGAAATCAAGATGTCGCAAGGGGCTAAACCCGGGCATGGCGGCATCCTGCCCAAGCACAAAGTCACCAAGGAAATCGCCGAAACCCGCGGCATCCTGATGGGCGAAGACTGCATCTCGCCGTCTCGGCACAGCGCATTTTCCACGCCGATCGAACTGATGCAGTTCATCCAGCAGTTGCGTGAACTGTCCGGCGGCAAACCGGTGGGCTTCAAGTTCTGCCTCGGTCACCCGTGGGAATTCATGGGTATCGCCAAGGCCATGCTGGAAACCGGCATCCTCCCGGACTTCATCGTGGTCGACGGCAAAGAAGGCGGCACCGGCGCCGCGCCCGTAGAGTTCACCGACCACATCGGCGTGCCGATGCGCGAGGGCCTGCTGTTCGTGCACAACACCCTGGTGGGCCTGAACCTGCGGGACAAAATCAAACTCGGTGCCAGCGGCAAGATCGTCAGTGCCTTCGACATCGCCAGCGTCCTGGCCATCGGCGCCGACTGGGCCAACTCGGCGCGCGGCTTCATGTTTGCCATCGGCTGCATCCAGTCGCAAAGCTGCCACACCAACAAATGCCCGACCGGCGTCGCCACTCAAGACACCCTGCGCCAGCGTGCGCTGGTGGTCCCGGACAAAGCCCAGCGGGTCTTCAACTTTCACCGCAACACACTCAAGGCCCTGGCGGAAATGCTCGCGGCTGCCGGCCTCGATCACCCATCGCAGTTGTCGGCCAAACACCTGGTGCGGCGCATGTCGGCGACCGAGATCAAGTTGTTCTCGCAGTTGCATGTGTTCTTGAAGCCGGGGGAATTGCTCACCGGTGAAGTGAATGGCGAGTTTTATTCACGGATGTGGCAGATGGCGCGGGCGGACAGTTTTGAGCCTAATGAGGTGGTTGCTGCGTAAATCACACGCTGTCAGCCGCGTCGCTAAAGCGGCTGTCAGCTTCTCCCTACTTTTTCATAGACAAGGAGGATTGGACCGAAATTCAAGTATGACCGAATCACCTTTTTTTGTTTCCTTCAGTAAATCAACGCAGTATTCCTTCATAAACCTTTCGCCAGGAAGTTGTACCTCACGCGTTCCGAGAAAATAAAACACGGCCGGACGATCTGGCGACAGCAAGTCGCTTTCCAGCTGCTTGAAACTTCTGACTGTTGTTGACGAGCCTAATAATCTGAAGTACTGATCAAACTCTATAAACTGGCTTGCATAGAGTGGCTCACGGATCTGCTGTTCGATCACATCCTTAACCAGATCACGCATTTGACTGACGGGCTTTAACTGATTTTCAAGCGTAAATATGGGTCTCTCATGGGTATACAACGGCGTCATCGAAAAACATAACACGACAACTCCAACTGCCACCTGAGCCCATTGATCTTTAAAAAGACTGATGGCAAACGCGAGCACTATCAATAGCGCCGGCAGCAAGATTATCAAGCTTCGCATGGTCAAAACAGGTTGAACATAAAGGGAACGCACATAAGGAATGACGGTACACGTCACGAGCCAGAAAATAATTAGTCGAAGTACTTCACGGTGTCGTTCTGCCTTCATCAGGCACACACTGCCTATCATTAACAGCGCGGCACACATCACAGACAAAGGTAAACTTCCAAAATACAGGTTGAAGAGATCGATAAAAAACCGGTTATTGGGTGGTGGGACCCAAAATCCCTGACGGTGAAAATTTAAATAAACATACGAAACATGCGGTGCGATGCTCAGCAATATAAACAAACCTGCCAAGCCAAAGCGATACAAAAGCCTTTTATCGAATGACGTCTCAACCCATCTTGATAACACCAATAACGCTTGGGCGGTCACCACCAAAAATCCGAAATAGTGCGTATTGACAAGCAGTGCCGCCGATAGCGCATAAATAGCGACGTGACGTCCATCAAGGCCTCCAATCGCCTTGATGAAAGTGACGAACGAAACTGTGGTCAATAAAGCCAACAATTCGTAAGAGCGTGTCTCTTGAGAATACGTAATCAAATAGAAATTAACTGCCACAAGCCAGGCAGCAATCAACCCTACTCGACAATTGAACATTTGCCTTCCAAGAAGGAATGCAACCGGGATCAACAGGATCCCGAAAATAACCGACAGGTACCTTCCAACCATCTCGCCAAAACCAAACAACTTGTAAAAAAACCATAAAAACAACTGATAAAAAGGTGGATGCACGTCCACCAGTGATCGTTGATAGACCTCAAGAAAACTGTTATCGGGATGACTGGTGGCAACACTGAAAACCTCATCAAGCCACAGAGCATCAACCGTAATATTACGCAATCGTAAGTAACCACCAAAAATAATGGCCACTACCAAAATCATGTAAACCGTCAAACTTTCCCTGTTCAATCTAAGCTTCATCCGATAGGCGCCTATTGTTATTGTTGATATTGATTAACACCACACTCCCCAACCCCACCGCAAACCACAACGTCGCCAACCGCAGCAAAACAGTCGCCGCAATCGCATCAGCCACCGCGACATCACTGGACACCAACAACGTCACCATCACCGCTTCGGCACTGCCAAGCCCGCCCGGCATAAAACTCAAGGCGCCAGCCAGCATCGAAACCGCATAAACGAACATCGCGAACGTCAGCGGAACATCGACGCCCATCGCATTCAATATCCAGTAAAACGCCAGCGCTTCGAGGCTCCAGGCCGACAGGCTCAACACCACTGTGCCAATCAAACGCTGAGGGCTGTGGCAACGTTGGGATTGGCGCAGCACGTAAATAACGTTGTGCAACAGCCGAAACATCCATCCGCGTCCCCGGGAAATACGCCGTTCAACAGCGTCAATCAGTTGTTGTCGAGAGACGAGCAACAAACCGCAGGTCACCATCACCAGACAGGCGACAATCATCGAAAGCCACTCGGGATAGCGGCTAAGACCCAGCAAGGCCAATAACACCATGGCCATCAGGTCCGAAAGACGCTCACTGACAAACGCGGCGAAACTGCTGCCGTAAGGAACGTCCCAGCGCTTGAGCAACACCCCGCGCAGAGCTTCGCCGGCTTTGCCCGGTGTGGTCGTCAAGGCAAACCCCGCGAGGTAGATTTTCAGGCCAGGTCGCCACGGCAAAGGATGCCCCAGAGCATTCAGGTAAACCTGCCAACGCAAGAAGCGCAGGCCATAGCTGATCAGGATGAGTGCGGCAATCTGCGCCCCACCGAGCCACCCGACTCGGCTCACGGCACCGCCCACCGCCTGCCATCCGCCCCAAAGGGAAATGCCCAGGTAAGCCAGTGCCGAAAAGGCCACCGAACCGATCAAGACCCGATAGCGCCACCCGGAGAGGAACAGCACCTGGCTCACAGGTTCAACCTCTTAAACAATGGCTGTGGCAATCGGCAAATCAGCCACATGACCCAGGCCCAGAACCCCGGCACATACAGAACCGACACCCGACGCTCGATGCCCCCGACAATGCGCTGTGCGACCACCTCTGGTTGCGCAACCAGCAATGTCGGCAACGCCAGCCCCTGGGTCATCGGTGTATCGACAAAGCCGGGCTTGATGGTCATCACGTGCACACCCAACTTGAACATCTGTGCACGCAAGCCTTCGCAAAAGGTCGAGACGGCCGCCTTGGCTGAACCATACAAGTAGTTGGAAGGACGCCCTCGATCACCCGCGACGGAAGAAATAACTGCCAGAGTACCGCTACGCTGAACGGCCATTTGCCTGGCCAACACCGTCAATAGCGCAATCACCGAAGTGCCGTTGTTGGCAAACTCCGTCAGTGCCAGTTCGACGTTTTGTTCGCAAGCGGATTGATCCGGCAAGGTACCGTGAGCGATCAGGCAGATGTCGATCGATTGCAAGGCATCCAGACAGCATTCCAGCATGACGGCATGCGCGGCAGTGTCGGTGGCGTCCAACAAATAGGACGTCACCCCGCTCGCGCCTCGAGTCAACAGGTCGGCGCTGGTATGCTGCAGTTTTTGCGGATCGCGCGCGACCAGAAAAAACTCGCCGTGGTCTGCCGCCCAAAGTCGCGCGCAAGCGGTCGCGATGGCTGAAGTAGCCCCCACAATCAGTATTTTTTTCATCGGGTGACTCGCTCCCAAAAGCGAGAAATGAGGGCTGGATCGCGCATCGTCTCCAACTGCTCCCAAGCCGGATAGGCCCGGCGAAAATCGCTGCCGCTCATGTGCGCATCCTTGGCCGGATAGAGCCGGCCACCCGCCTCCCGAACGATGGCATCAAGACGAGGCAGCAGTGTGTTCGTCAGCACGCTGTTCTGTGGAAAATCCAGCGCCAGCGACGTCCCCGGCATCGGAAATGAAAGCAGCCCCGGCGAAACAAAATCGCCACAGCGCTTGAGTACCGCGAGAAAAGATCCCGTGCCGCTGGCGGCAATGGATTTGAGCAACTGAGCCAAGGCGACTTCGGCAACTGATTCAGGCAATACGCACTGAAACTGCTGAAAACCTTTGCGCCCGTAGACTCGATTCCAGCGCTCGATACGATCCAGCGGATAGAAAAACGAACTATACGGAGTGGTTTGGCGTTCTCGCCCCGCCGGCTGCAGATGCCAATAACTGCGATTGAAGATATTCAGAGAAAGCGGGTTGACCAGGGACAATGGCGGCCTGATCGGGATTCGCAACGAGCGGGACGACTCGACTTGGAGCGGCCCCTGTTCGCTATGCGTGCCAACGGTAAAGACACCACGCCCTTGTTCGCGTCCCTTTGCCAGGCAATCGATCCAGGCCACGCTGTACTCGTGCACAGGATCCAGTTCAGCGGACAGCGCGAAAAACTCGCCCAAATGATCAAACCGCATCCGAATCGTATCGATAAGACTGGATTCGATTTTGCGCAGACGGATGCTCACCCAACTGATGATGCCCGTCAGGCCCAATCCGCCGATCGTGGCGGCAAACCACTGCGGGTTTTCCACGGGTGAGCACACCATGGGCGGTTGCGCGGAACGATGCAGGCCAAAGCTCAGCACCGAGGAGGCAAACGTTCCGCGCCGGTGATGATTCTTGCCATGAACGTCATTGGCCAGAGCGCCTCCGAGCGTGACATGGCGCGTCCCCGGCGTGACGTCCAGAAACCACCCACGGGGGATCGACAGTTGCAAAATTTCACCGAGCGTGACCCCCGCTTCGGCACAAATCTCTCCTGTTTGCCAGTCCGCTTCGACAAAACGGTTCAAGGAGCGCAGGTGCAGCACGTGATCGCTGCTGGCCAGGCAGCTGTCACCGTAACTGCGACCATTACCAAACGGCAACGTCGTGCCGTAGGTATCGTTCAACCGTTGCAGGTGTTGTTCCAGATCACTTCGCCATGCGCATGAATGGCCTGTTTGCGGTGCCGAAGGGTAATGCCCCCACGAGGTCAATTGATCATTCATCGTTCGAACCGGCATCGGTAAAAATGGAAACCGCCGCCGAGCAAGCGCGCATACGCCCAAAGCAGCGCTTCATGCCGCTAACCAGAAAATCAGGCCAAACATCGCGCCCATCGCCAGACTCAGGCGATCCCTAAGCGCAAAGATCACAGGGTCGTCGTTCATCCTGCCGCGATGAGTCAGCATCCAGATACGGGTGATCCAGAACAGCAACAATGGACAGGCGAACCAGATCATCCGCGGAAAGGCATAGAGCGCGATTGTGGCGTTGTCATGGATGTACAACGCAAGAACCATCACCGACAGGTATCCCGACGCGGCCCCTAATGAGGAAAGCATCGCCAGGTCGGCAGGATAGTAATCACGGCCACCGGTTTTCCCGGTAATGCCATTACGCAGTGCCGCCTGGAGTTCGGCATAACGCTTGACCAGTGCCAGGCTCAAAAACATGAACATCGAAAACGCCAGCATCCAGACCGTCAGCTCCAGTTCGAGCGCCGCACCGCCGGCAATGATCCGCAGGGTATAAAGCAAGGCCAGAGCAATCACATCCAACGCCATGATCCGTTTCAACACCAGCGAATAGATCAGCGTCAACACGTAGTAAGTGGCCAGTACGGCGGCAAACTGCCGGGGCAGCCACCACCAGGCGCCAGCAAAAGAGATAAACAATAAACAGGGGAATGCGACCAGGCCGGACTTGATCGACAACCGTCCACTGGCAAAGGGTCGATTGCGTTTGCTCGGATGTCTTCGATCATCCTCCAGGTCCAGCAGGTCATTCAGAACATACACCCCGGAGGCGCATAACCCGAAAAATACGAAAGCCAACAAACTGTGCAAGAGCAGGAGCGGATTGCTGATCTGATGCGCGGCCAGCAGCGGTACAAATATCAGGGCATTTTTCGCCCATTGATGAATGCGAATCGCCTTGTACCAATCCCTGAAATTCGTCGCGCCTGAACGAACCACTTCAACGACGTTGTCCAGACTCTCGATGGCCAGCCCGACGCCTGGCAGAGGATTGACGACATAGGCCCGTTCTGCCGAACGCCATATCGGCAGATCATCAAGAGCATTGCCAACGTAATCAAAACCGCTCTCACCGTACAACGCGACCAGCAAATCACGCTTGTGCGTGCCCGATAGATTGCACTCCAGGCTCGTAGCCAGGACGTCATCAAACACCTTCAAGTGCTCGGCGATACGCATCGCCAGTAAATGATGACTGGCTGTGGCCAACACAATTATCCGCCCTTGCTTGCGCTGCTCCTCGATCATGGCCAGCACTTCAGGATCGAAGGGCAGCAAGGTGACGTCGATATCCGTCGCCTCGGCCAACTGTTCTTTCAAAAACGCTTTGCCGCGACATAGCCAAACCAGAGGTTTCAAGCAGTGCCAGGGATTGCTACGAACAAAAGCCATGGCGCTTTCGAACAGAAGATCGGACCTTAGGAGTGTTCCATCCAGATCGACAACAAACGGTCGGGGCGGCACGGTGAGTCGATTCATTGGGTGCGCCGCGCGCTGAAAACCGTTCACGCTTCGCGCTCGCCATACAGGACAAATCTCGAAAAAAAGAGCCCGCAGATCAGACTCAACAGCGAGAACGACCCTACGGTCACCAGCCCGTGGATTTTCCAGACATCAGCGTAATGTCCGACGACGAAACTCATGCCCCCCATGAAAAACACATACAGCAGATAACGAAGTACCGACGCCCCGGCCTCAAACGTGTAGAGCGCATGCACATAGAATGAGAACGTCGCGGCCACACAAAACGCCGAAAAATTACTGGCAGCCTGACTCAGCTCGGCCGCGATGGTGAGTACGTAAAATATCTGCCAATGGATCAACGTATTGGCTACGCCAACAACCGCATACGTGGAGAACTCTTTCCATAAGGCTTTCATGTTCGGTCCTTGAACTGTCGTTGTTTCAGGTGCGGTTCAAACCTAAAGTCGAGTACGGGTGCGCGTCTACTGTAAGAACTAACAGGTAGCGCGGCATTCCAGACCAATGGTCACGGGGTTCACCACTGGAGAGAGCGGACCCGGGCGGGTTCTTTCATGACAATAAAGCCGTAGTCCCCCAGCAGATAAATCCGATAAAACAGACTGTCCACCAGCGGTGGATACCCCTGATAACCCACCAGCGTCGCGTTACGCCGTTCCTTTTCCCTGACCACATTGGTGATGCCTGTTTTCGGCAGATTTTCCGCGAGCATGTAGAAATCGATGTTCAACAAGTAATGCAAAACCGGCATCTGCTTGAACGACCCGGCGGCCCCCACCAGCCAGTGATCGGAGTACGTCACCGACATATAAATGCGCTTGGCTTCGCGCAACGCCGGGCGCGAAGCAATGTCGGCACTCAAGGCGTACAGCGCATTCGTCGCGAAGGTTTTTTGTAACGTCAGCACCCGTCCATACGCGAAGGAAAGCGAAAGCATCGCCAACAATGGGACCAGCAACAGCAGCGGCAGCTTTCCGTGGACCGACGCCAGCGCCAGATGGCTCAGGTAGAACAGCAATACGAGCACGACAGCAAAGCCCATCAAGGTGCGGGCGCCTTCATTGAAGTCGCGGAAAAACAATGAGACGCCCGGCACCAGCACCATCAGGACGGGCAAGATCAACAGGCACAGCAGGCCGATCATGGTTTTGTTCAGCCCAGTACCCGCACGCTCCAGCACGCGCTGTCCCACGCGCACGGCACCGAACAGGGCGCACAGCAACAGCGCGGCGAATACCCAGGCAAAGCCGCCATGGAACAGCAGCACGATTTTTTCCAGCACCCAGCCCGCGCTGGTTTCAATTTGCTGCAACGGCGCTGCTGCCCCGTTCAACAATGAGGTGCGCTTCTGAGTCATGAAGGAATAGGCGGTGGCGTAATAGATCAACCCTGCCAGACCCACCTGTACAACTTTGCAGCCGATCAATCGCCACCACGCAGGCCATGCCAATGGGTCGTCCGTGCGCCGCAGCAACTCCATACAACACAGACCGAGAAACACATTAAAGCTGACCTGATAAAGCCCGATGGCCAAGGCGATCAGCGCGGCCGGTATCAGCAGGTGCTGAACACGCGAAGGGCTTTGAAAGGTGATCGCGTAGATCACCGCCACCAGGCTGAGCGCCATGCTCGGTCCGTCGTATTGGTACGACAGGTTTTGCAGGAAGAACGGGTTGTACCAAAGCGGCAGCACCACCAGGCAATGGGCGAACGTCGGTTCGGGGAAATAGTGAAACGTCAGCCGGGTCAGGGCCCAGCTCATCGCCAGCGTGGCGATCAACAGCGGCAGCGGGAAGATGTTCGGCGCGGCGCCGCTGAAGGTCAGCAGGTTGTAGAACCACTGCGCGAACAGCCGGCCGTCCTCCGCCCAGCCGGTACCCGCGGCCAGGGCACGCCAGTTGTCATCGATGTAGGGATAATCCGCGAGGATCAGCGGCAGGATGTACACCAGCGTCGCAAAAAGAAACAACAACCAGACTTGGCGGCCGGTGAGTTCTTTGTCGAGCCATTCGCTGATCTGCATGCCGGCGCCTCAAGGGAATTCCGCCTTCAATCAATAAAGCTTTGAACCTCGACGGTCGTCAGAGATCGCCGACCTGCGTGTCTTTTAGACAGGCGGTTGTCGCCTCGGCAGTGCACAGAGACACTCCGTAATATCCGCACTTTGCAATTGCCGCCGAATCCCTGCACCCTGCGCGCCGCCAATGTGCAGCGCGCAACCTTTTGTGTCGCCGGCGCTCCTACTTCAAACCCCGTTCCAGAGCCCGCAGCCATGACGACTGAACGCGATCACCGGATCGACTTTTTCCGAGGCCTGGCGCTGATCTTCATTTTCTGGGATCACGTGCCCCACAACCCGCTGGGTCAAATCACTCTGCGTAACGTCGGCTTCAGCGATGCCGCCGAAGTCTTCGTGTTCCTCGCCGGTTACGCGGCGGTCCTGGCCTACGGCAAGATCCTGGCCCGCGACGGTTACCTGATTGCCTGCGTGAAAATCCTGCGCCGCGCCTGGGTGCTGTATGTGGTGCATATTTTCCTGCTGGCGATGCTGATGGGCATCGTGTTCTTCGCCAACAGCCATGTGGAGACCCGAGATCTGGTGGAGGAGATGGGCATGCACCACTTCATCAGCAATCCGCAGCAAGCCTTGATCGATGAGTTGCTGTTGCGCTTCAAACCGAACCTGATGGACCCATTGCCGCTCTACATCGTGCTACTGGCCGGTTTGCCGCTGGTGCTGCCGATATTTGTGCGCAAACCATGGGTGGTGGTGGCGATGTCGTTTGCGGTGTACCTGACGGTGCCGTTGTTCGGCTGGAATCTGGCGGCCATCAAGGACGGCGTGTGGTACTTCAACCCCGTCGCCTGGCAACTGTTGTTCGTACTCGGCGGTGCCGCTGCGATTCACACGCAGCGCCCACGCTTGCCCGACAGGCGCCCGTTGCTGCGCCAGCCATTGTTTGTGAGTGCGGCGTTATACGCAGGCGTCGCCGGTGTACTGACCGTATTGTGGCGGTGGCCGCAACTGCATGATGCGATGGTTCCGACCAGCCTGAGCAATCTGTTGTACCCGATCAGCAAGACCGACCTGTCGCCGGTGCGACTGCTGCACTTCCTGGCGCTGGCGTATGTCACGGCGAAACTGTTGCCGGACACTGGCTGGACGCAGAACTGGCTGGCCCGGCAATGCAGTCGCATGGGCCGTTATTCGCTGGAAGTGTTCTGCCTCGGGGTGTTGCTCGCGCCGCTGGCAGACATGATCAATGCCCTGACCGACGATGCGTTTGCCATGCAAATCTTCACCGCGCTGGTGGGTGCAGGATTGATGGGGTTGTTGGGGGTTTGGCTGGATTTCAACAAGCGCCTGACCGCACCGATTCAACCGGTCGCCGTCCATTAAGAAACTCCGCGCCTTTGTGGCGAGCCAGCTCGCTCGCCACCGGAGATTTCGTCAGCCAATAAAAAAGGCCCCGGCCAATGGACCGGGGCTTTTGCGTTTCAGGCGTTACGACTTACGCAGCCGAACGCACCGCACCTTGCGACACATTGGTCGGTTGCAGCTTGAACACGTAGAACAACACCGTCAGCAGCACCAGGAACGCCGGGCCGACGTACAGCGCCACGCGGGTTTCCGGGAAGTAAGCCATCAGGCCGACCACCAACACCAGGAACGCCAGCGCCAGGTACGAGCTGACCGGGTACAGCCACATCTTGTATTTCAGACCGGCACGTTCGCTGGCACTCAGGCCTTTGCGGAACTTGAGCTGGGCCAGCAGGATCATCACCCAGGTCCAGATCGCGCCGAAAGTGGCAATCGCCGTCACCCAGACGAAGACTTTTTCCGGGACCATATAGTTGAGCAGCACGCCCAGCAACAGCACGAAGATCGACAACAGCAACGCGCGACGGGGCACGCCGTTGCTCGATGTGGTGGCAAAACCGGCCGGGGCCTGGCCATTCTGCGCCAGGCTGTAAAGCATGCGCCCGGTGCTGAAGATGCCACCATTGCAGGACGACAGCGCTGCGGTGATTACCACAAAGTTGATGATGCCGGCCGCGGTCTTGATCCCCAGGCGTTCGAACGTCATCACGAACGGACTGCCCTGGGTGCCGATTTCGTTCCACGGGTAGATCGACAGGATCACGAACAACGCGCCGACGTAGAACAGCAGAATCCGCCAGAACACCGAGCCGATCGCGTTGGGAATGGTCTTCTGCGGGTTCTTCGCTTCACCGGCGGTCAGGCCGATCATCTCGACACCGAGGTAGGCGAACATCACCATCTGCAGCGACATCAATACGCCTTGCACGCCGTTGGGCATGAAGCCGCCGTGGGCCCAGAGATTGGAAATCCCCAGCGCCACGCCGTCATTGCCGAAACCGAACGCGATCACGCCGATACCGCCGATCACCATCGCAATGATGGTGACGATCTTGATCAGGGCGAACCAGAACTCGAATTCACCGAAGGCTTTCACCGCGATCAGGTTGATCGAACCCATGCTGATCAACGCGGCGAGTGCCCAGATCCAGCGCGGCACATCAGGGAACCAGACGCCCATGTACACCGCCACGGCGGTGATTTCCGCGACACAGGTCACCAGCCACAGGAACCAGTAATTCCAGCCTGTCAGGAAGCCCGCCAAGGGGCCGAGGTAGTCTTGAGCGTAACGGCTGAAGGAGCCGGCGACCGGGTTGTGCACGGCCATCTCACCGAGGGCGCGCATGATCACCAGGATCGCCAGACCGCCGATGATGTAGGACAGCATGATGGCGGGGCCGGCCATTTCGATGGCCTTGGCCGAACCGAGGAACAGACCGACGCCGATACACGCTCCGAGCGCCATCAAGCGGATATGCCGTTCGCCGAGTTCGCGTTTAAGCGGGCCGCCCTGAGCGGTCTCGCCATGGGGCAGATGATTGCCGACTGGCATAGGGGTACAACCTCGTCTTGTTATTGGATATGACCACCGAGTAACAAAGCGCTGACCGGTAAGCCATTGCTTCTGAGAAACCGGGCCTGCTTCGTGAGCAAACCCGTCTTGCAGGACAACACCGGCAAGATCAGCGGGGCGTGCAGTATAAAAAGCTTCGTACAGGGTTTTTCACTCTATAAACCACAACATTCAGCCAGAACTCTCGGGAAAAGCCCGGTTAGCGGAGGGGCATTACCTGACTTTTGTAGGATCTTTCACCAACTGAAACGCCGCCGAGTATTGCACAGCATTGGTGCATCGTCATGCCCCTGGCCGGGCCTTATTTGCTATTCGACGTGTCTAGGAAGGGCATTTCAGGCAGGCACTACCTGTGGCGAGGGAGCTTGCTCCCGCTCGGCTGCGCAGCAGTCGCAAAACCTGTGATCGCGGTTCTGCTGAAAGACCGAGATGGCAAATTCGGGTCTGCTCCGCAGCCCAGCGGGAGCAAGCTCCCTCGCCACAAAGCAGTGTTTACGGGTGAATCCTTCAAGAGTTCCGGAAATTTCAGTCAACAAATGCAGCTACATGTAGGCAGATCAGCGATTAGGGTTAGCGGGATCCAGTCCAAAAGGAAGCAACGGAATGCATCCACACCCGAACTCACACCGGCTACGCCATGGACGTTTTTCAGAACAAGGTCGGGCCTATCTCCTCACCGCCGTTGTGCATCGACGACTTCCTCTGTTCGATGATTGGCAATTGGGACGCCTGCTAGTCGCCGAGTTGAGACGAGTTCATGATCAGGAGTGGGTCAACTCTATTGCTTGGGTGATCATGCCTGACCATTTCCACTGGTTGGTGCAGCTGGAGCAACGCTCTTTGATGCGGGTCATGCAAGCCATCAAATCCCGCAGTACGCTCACGATCAACCGGGCTTTGAACAGTGCAGGCGCATTCTGGCAAAGCGGCTTCCATGATCGAGCGATCCGCGACGGGGAAGAACTGCTGCCGTTCGCCCGTTACATCGTCGCAAATCCCTTGCGCGCAGGGCTTGTGGATAAAATCGGTGACTACCCTTTATGGGACGCCTGCTGGCTCTGAAACTCCGAATTGAAACTACCTGTCCCAATGTGGCGAGGGAGCTTGCTCCCGCTCGGCTGCGCAGCAGTCGCAAAACCTGTGATCGCGGTTCTGCTGAAAGACCGAGATGGCAAATTCGGGTCTGCTCCGCAGCCCAGCGGGAGCAAGCTCCCTCGCCACAGGGAATGGGGAATATTTGAGATCTGTGCGTCCACAATTTCTTCACCATCGCCAACCACCGACTAAGCTTCAGACAAGTCAGATCAATCTGCGTGAATGGATCAGTCGACTATGGGCGCGTTATGGCAAACCGATACGAGTAAAACTGTGGTCCCGACTGAACGTGTGGATGAAGCGCCTATTCCTGAAAAACCCCCTGGCAGTCGCACAAAGCATGGCTGGGGGGCGTTTTGGTTGTTGCTGATTATTATCCTGATTGTCCTGGGGCTTGCCGCTGCCAAGGAAATGCGTACCTCGAAGTTTCAATCCCGCGAGGTCAGCAAATTCGCCGCCTCCCTGAGTTACGAAATGAAACCCGGCCCCAGCGACGCGATTCGCTATCCAGGCGCAGGCCCTTTCGACTTGCGTCTGGGCTACAGCTCGCTGGGTGAGTTTCTGCCGCGATTGCTCAAGCGTGACTACGTCATTGCGTCGCAAATCCGCTTCTCTGAAAAGCTGATGAACTACACCGACAAGGGCTTTTTCGTGCCTTACGCGGAGAAAATACAGGCTGGACTGTCGATCACCGATTGCCGTGCGGCGCCGCTGTACCAGTACAAATACCCCCAACAGCTGTATTCAAGCTTTGAGTCGATTCCGCCCGTGGTGGTCAGCAGCCTGCTGTTTATTGAAAACCGCTTTTTGCTCGATCCTCGTCAGCCCCTGGCCAACCCCGCCGTGGACTGGCCACGGTTCGGCATGGCGATCTGGTCCCAGGTTGCCAAGCTGCTGCATATACCAGGGCAGTCGGCGGGCGGCAGTACGCTGGCGACACAACTGGAGAAATACCGGCACTCGCCCGATGGCCTGACGGTGTCAGGCGCGGAAAAGATCCGGCAGATGATTTCCGCCACCGTGCGTGCTTATCAAGCGGGGCCGGAAACCTTGCAGGTCCGGCAAAATGTGGTGCGCGATTACCTCAATAGCGTGCCGCTGTCGGCGGTACCGGGACACGGTGAAGTGCATGGCATGGCCGAAGGGTTGCGCGTCTGGTACGGCGCCGACTTCAACAAGGCCAACGAACGGCTGGCCAGCACCGACACGGACCCCAAGAGCATGGCCGAAAAAGGCCTGGCGCTGCGTGAAATGCTCTCGCTGATGATCGCCCAGCGCCGCCCTTCTCACTACCTGACCAAGGGTCATGATGAACTGGCCGACCTCACCGACAGCCACATCCGCCTGCTGGCGGCGAATGGCGTGATCGACGCACCCTTCGCCGCCGCCGCCCTGGCCAGCCAGGTGACCTACCGCGACTGGCAGACCCAGCCGACCATCCAGCCGATTGAAACCAACAAAGGCATCAGCGTGGCGCGCAGCCGTCTGGGCGGGTTGCTCAATCGTCCGCTGTACGATCTCGACCGCCTCGACCTTTCCGCCACCAGCACCCTGCAAGGTGAATTGCAAAGCCAGGCTACCGAGTATCTCAAGCGCCTGGCCGACCCGGCGTTCGCCACACAAATCGGGCTGATGGGCGAACGCTTGCTCACCCCCACCAGCACCACTCAGGTGCGCTACAGCTTCACATTGTTTGAGCTGACACCGGACGGCGCGCGTGTGCGGGTACAGACCGACAGCACCGACCAGCCGTTCGACATCAATGAAGGCAGCAAGCTGGAACTGGGCTCTACCGCGAAAATGCGCGTGCTCACCACCTACCTGCAAATCATGGCCGAGCTGCACGATAAATATGCCGAAATGACCGTCCCGGAACTGAAGAAAGTCGACATCCCCGATCAGGATCGCCTGAGTCGCTGGGCCATCGACTACCTGATTGAGAACAAGGACCGCAACCTGCCGGCCATGCTCGGTGCCGCGCTGGATCGTAAATATTCGGCCAGCCCCGGCGAAGCGTTTTTCACCGGCGGCGGGCTGCACACCTTCGTCAACTTCCGCAAGGAAGACAACGGTCGCATTCCAACCCTGCGTGATGCGTTGCGTGAGTCGATCAACCTGCCGTTCATTCGCCTGATGCGTGACCTGGTGCGCTACACGACGTACTCCGGCCCCAACAACAGCGCCGAATTGCTCAAGGACGATCGCGACCCGCGGCGTCAGGAATACCTGGCCAGTTTCGCCGACCGCGAAGGGACTTCGTTCCTGCTCAAGTTCTGGAAGAAATACAAAAACAAGGACACCCAGGCGCGGCTCGACACCTTCCTCGACAGCATGCGTCCGACGCCGATTCGCCTGGCGGCGGTGCACCGCTATTTGCTGCCCCAGGCCAGCCAGGAAAGCTTCAATGCCTTCGTGCGCGCGCACCTCAAAGGCGCCAAGCTCACCGAAAAACTCACCGACGAACGCCTGCAACGGCTCTACGAAAATTACAGCCCCGGCGCCTACGACTTGCCGGATCAGGGTTTCATCGCCAAGGTTCACCCGCTGGACCTGTGGCTCATGGGCTACCTTCTGAACAACCCGGATGCCAAGTGGAGCCAGATCGTCAAAGCCAGCCAGTTCGAGCGTCAGGAAGTCTACAGCTGGCTGTTCAAGAGTCGTCACAAGGGCGCCCGCGACAGCCGTATTCGCACCATGCTGGAAATCGAAGCGTTCCTGGACATTCATCAGCGCTGGCAGAAAGTCGGTTACCCGTTCGATCACCTGGTACCGTCGCTGGCCACCGCCATCGGCAGTTCCGGCGATCGCCCGGCCGCCTTGGGCGAGTTGATCGGCACCATCCTCAACGATGGTGTGCGCATGCCGACATTGCGCATCGACACCCTGCACTTCGCGGCGAACACCCCGTATGAAACCAAACTGATCAATGACCCAGACGCCGGCAAACGAGTGATGCCGTCCGAAGTGGCCACGGCCATGCGTGAGGCGTTGTCGCAGGTTGTGGATGCCGGTACGGCCAAACGGGTGTCCGGCAGTTTCATCACCCCCGATGGCAAACCCCTGGCGATGGGCGGCAAGACCGGGACCGGGGACAACCGCATCGAAGCCATTGGTTCCGGCGGGCGGATCCTGAGTTCGAAGTCGATCAACCGCACCGCCACTTTCGTGTTCTATATCGGTGATAGCCACTTCGGTACGTTGACCGCCTTCGTGCCCGGGCGCACCGCCGAAGCCTTCAAGTTCACCTCGGCGCTGCCCGTGCAAGTGCTCAAAGGCATGGCACCGATTCTCACGCCCTATCTGCAACCGGGTGCGCATACACAATGCCTGCCGGTGGAGGTCGCACGGCGCTGAAAAAAGGCGGTAATTACCTATTTTCGGCATTGGTAATTCCAATGTTTATGGGCGGCTGACACTGATTAAGCAGCGGTAATTCAGGCTTTTACTTTGAGCCTCGGGCGTTAGGCTGGTCATTCCACTTAACGCTCAAGGTTTATTAAAAGCATGACTGACTTACACGGACGTATATCAGCGCGACCGACACGGGGGGCGGATGACAATAAAGGTCGCCACTACGATTTCATCAAAAGCCGTATCCACCCCACGTTCAAGGACGCGTCACTGCGACGGATCCGGGAACTGAGCCTCACGCAAACGGCTTCAGGGTATTGGGTACAGAGCACCAAGGGTTTCGATCACTCCCCGCTACAACACGCCAACCTCGAACTCTGGTCCGCTCAAAACACTGTCGACCGGGTCATGGACAAGGTCCAAGGCGTTTACGAATTCGCCGAACCGTTGCTGACCAGGGCGTTGCTGGAACAGTTCGGTGTCGACGTCGATGTAAAGACCACTTACCTGCACCTTTATCTACCCAAACAGCTTCCCTGGTATGCCAGCAACCTCAACGGCGTGGTGACCCGCACCGTTTCGCTGCTGGACGCGGCCTTGCATAACTTCGCGAGCCACGAAACCTGCGAGGCGGACTCGAACTTCATCAGCCAGCCCGATGCCCGCGGGCATTTCGACACCCTGGCGATCAAACGCAAAATGTCCATCGCCCAGTTCCAGATCCTGTGTCGCACGCTGGACATTGGCGCGCGCTACACGAAATACCTCGAGGAACAATTGCGGCCCAGGGATGGCCTCGCCCAAGTGGTTTTAAAACACAAGATCATCGAGAACGAGAAAGCCGCGTTTAAAGCCGCCGCCAGGCTGGCCGTCCTGAAGGGCGACATCGACGCCGATGCCGGTGACCTGATCCTGATGATGCTCGATGGCCAGCGCAACCTCACCCGCAAAGGCCGAATCATGCAGTTCGCCAAACTGTCCATGCTCGACAGCCTGCTGACCGGCATCGTCTTGATTACGCCGGATCTGAACCGGGTCCATAAGGTAGTGCCGATCTTCGCGTATGTCCCACAAGACCCCGAGCACCCGCTGAAAGAGTACCCCTCGACCCTCGCGCTGATGAAAGAACTGACGCGTCAGCTGCGCGACAACGCTGTCATCTCCTCCACCGGCATGACCTACCAGCAATTCTTCAGCCGGTTCGTCGATCAATCCGATCGGGGGCATTTTTTCGGCGGGCTGCAACAACGCCTGTTCCAAGTGAAATGGCATCGCAAAGAGCCGCTTGACCCGAGGCCGAGCTGGCGCGAAGAGGCTATCACTGCCCCTCGTCTGCAGTTCAACACCGCACCGATCAGCGGCGAACTCTGGCAGTACCTGTTCGAGCAAAAGCTCAACAAGGTCCTCAATGACGCCCGTCACATCGCCGTGTCCACCGCCGATGCCGATACCCATGCACGATGGGCCTGGTGGGAGAACTTCAAGAAAATCGTCTCGGACATCTTCAACATCGCCCTGATGGTCGTCACGCCGTTCGTGCCCGGACTGGGCCAGCTGATGATGGGCTACATGGCTTATCAGATGGCCAGCGACGCCATCGAAGGCCTCGTCGACATGACCCTGGGACTGTGGACTGAAGCCACCGAACACATTGTCGGCCTGGTCACCGATGTTCTTCAGCTGGAAGCGTTCGCCGCCGGTGCGCAGATCGGTGCGCTGGCACGCCTGAAACTGTCGCCGCTGATCGAAGGCATGAAACCGGTCACCCTGCCCAATGGCGAATCCCGGTTGTGGCACCCCGACCTCAAACCTTATGAATGGCCGGATGTGCAGTTATCGCCGGACTCCAGACCTGACGCGCTGGGGCTGCACGCTCACGAGGGCGAGGCTGTTCTGCCGCTGGATGACAAGCACTACGCCGTGCAAAAGGATCCGCAAACCGGCAACTACCGGGTCAAACACCCGCATCGCGACAATGCTTACCTGCCCGAGTTGAAACACAACGGCCTCGGCGCGTGGACCCATGAAGCCGAGAACCCGCGAGCCTGGGATCGTCCGACGTTGATGCGCCGTCTCGGCCACACCGTGGAGGGCTTCAGCGACGCGGAACTCGAAGCCGTTCGCATCGCCAGCGGTACCGACGACGGTGCGCTGCGCCGGATGTACGTCGACAACACGGCCCCGCCACCGTTACTCGATGACAGCCTCACCCGCTTGAACATCCAGCGCCAGACCCGCCAGGCCATCGAGCGAATTCGTTCAGGCCAGCCTCTGGATCCCTCCTCCTACTGGTTTGAACCGCTGGCGACTTACCTGGACGGCTGGCCCGCGGACAAAGCCCTGAAGGTCTACGAAAACGCCGACATGAGCGGCCGGTTCCGCCAGTACGGCAATGCCGACGCGACGGCCGAACAGACCCTCTCCACCAGTTTGTCCAACCTCATGAGCGAGCAATTTGCGCCAGACCTTGTCGAGTTTCTCAACGAAGAAGAACTGCACGCCGTGCTCGGTCGGTCCACCGCCCAACGTGAACGGGTGCAAGCCTTGCGCGATCGACTGGCGGACGAAGCCGATCGGCTGACCCCAGACATCATCAATCAGCTTTACCAAGGGGCCCAGGCGTTCGACGATCCGCCGCTGCGACTCATGCGCCACACCTTTCCCGAGTTACCGTCCCGTGCCGCCGCGACGCTGCTGAACACCACCGACGCTGCCGACCTCAAGCGCATGACCCAAACGCAACGACTGCCCTTGAGCCTCAAGAGCCGCGCCCGTGAGGCGGCCTTCGAAGCCCGGACCAACCACGCCTATGAAGGCTTCCAGGACGGCGCGCAGTGGGTGGCGCAAACCGAAAGCCTGGTGCTGAACGCCTTGAGGATTCATACCGACACGTTCGCGCAATTGCGCGTCGAGGTTCGTGAAGGCAACGATGCCGGTCCCTTGCGTAGCCGTGTAGGGGCCGAAGACGCGTCGATGGTCCGGGTGCTGGTCAAGGACGATGGCAACCGGTTCGAAGTCTGGGACGGTGACAACCGAAAACTGCACGACGCCACTGACTTTTACGAAGCCGTTCTCAACGCCCTGCCGAAAAACAAACTGGCGCAGTTGGGTTATCGGCCAGGCCAGGGGGGCTTCTTCAAGCAATGGGTGATGGCCAAGACCGAGACACCGGCGCAGCGCCGCACGGCGCTCGCTGCCCCGCCGATCCGTCCGCTGGCTGACCATGAAGACATGATCCTGTTGCGCGGTCCCGGCTTCTCCACCGTCGCCCCCACGCTCACCCAACGGGTGCAGGACATTTACCCTCACTTCAACGACCGCGAGGTCAATACCTTCGTTCGATCCCTCGGTTCGCAGGAGCAAGGGCACCAGACACTGACCCGACTGGACCGCGAACTGGACGACCTGCGAGTGCTGTTGAATCGCTGGCGCTACCAGCAGCCGGATAGCTGGGGTCCGGATCAGCGCGGGTTCGTCAGCAGTGGCGGGTTGCACATTGCCGAACGCTTTATCGACTGTTTCAAACGCAAGCCTACGGTTTTTGGTGAACGCAGCATCACGGCCGACGGCGGGTATGCGCTGGACCTGTCCACAGAGTTTCAGGTGCTCGACCTCGAACGCTGGTGGAAGGAACTGCCGGATATCAAACACTACCTCGATCAGATCAGCACCTTGAATCTGGACCGCACGACCTTTTCCGAAACCACCTCCGGCCTCTTGGGCGCCTTCCCTCATCTGCGACAACTGAGCGCCCGTAGCTGCGGCCTGACGCGACTTCCCGACACCATCGGCAAGATGCACCACCTGCGCACGTTGCGACTGATGAACAACGACATCACGTTGACCCCCTCCGCTGTCGAGCAACTGCGAAATCTGACCCGCCTGGAAACCCTCAGACTCGATGACAACGCGAAGCTGGGCCTGCTCCCGGACGTCGGACGCATGCCCAGGCTGAGAATCCTGAGCTTGAGCAACACGGGCGCCACCACCTGGCCCGACGGCCTGTTCGGGCCCTCCAACAAACGTCGACCGCGCGGCTTCTTTCTGGATTTGCAGGAGAACCCGATCAAGGTCATTCCGAAAGTCGTGCCCGGCTCGGAAGATGCCTTCCTCCTGGCCCGGACCCGCTTGTACGAAGAGCAGCTCTCGGACGCCAACCTGATCACCTTCAAGGCGTATCGACGGTCAGTCGGCCTCGCGCCCGAGCAGGTCTACATCGATGCGGCGCGTGACGCGATAGAACTGTGGCCGATGCAAGACGATTCGGTCTGGTGGAGTGCCGAGGTCTCAGGGCTGGGGACCTTCCGCGAGGAAGCCTGGCACGAATTGATGACCGAGCCCGGCGCCAAGGATTTCTTTGCATTGATCCAGAAGCAGACCCGCTCGGCCGATTACAAGGCCGGTGGTGAATTGCGCCAACAACTCAGCAGCCGGGTATGGCGCATGATTGAAGCCATCGACCTGGACACCGAGCTGCGCAAGGATCTGTTCGAAATGGCCAGGGCGCCTACCACCTGTGCCGATGCCGGGGCCCAGGTGTTCAACCACATGGGTATCAAGGTGCTCGCCTCCGAAGCCTATGCCTTGTCGACGTCCAACGCCGTGCTTGAAAGCAAACTGGTGAACCTGGCCAGAGGTGCCGCTCGCCTCGCGCGCGTGGATGACATTGCCCGTGCCGATTTCGGCAGCCGCCCGGGCAATCCGGATGAGGTCGAGGTGTACCTTGCCTACGAAACCGGCCTGGCTCAACGCCTCGGTTTACCGTGGCAATCGGAGACGATGCTGTTTCGCACCATCGCCGGTGTGAACACCAAAACCATCGACACCGCCTTCGAGACGGTGATGTCGATGGAGGCCGGCGATGGGTTGGTCAACGACATGATCGAACAGCCGTTCTGGCAGAAATACCTGCAGGACACTTATCCGAACGAATTCCGGCGCAATACCCGGTTTTACGAAACCAAGAGCGACGTGCTCGATGAGTTACGCGAAGTCCAACACACCTGGGCCAGTTCCAAGGGCCAGCAAATTGCACAACGACGCGCCCTCAAACAGCGTCTGCAAGACCTCGCCCGGCGCCTGAATATCGATGACAGTGTGGTGTTGACGGACCAGGACATGACCGATGAGGTCTACGGCCAATTGCTGCACGACATGGGTTACGAAGAAAAAGAGCTGAGCAGAAAACTCACCCGCGCAGCGCTGCAAAAAGACGCACAGCCGTAATCGGCAACCCCTGATGCATCGGGTGATGTATCAGGGGTCACGCTTAACCCACTTCCGAATCCCAAACCACCGTGACAGTGCCCGAGTACGTTCTGGCGACACCGGGCTTGATCATTTCCTCGACCTCATCCTGCGCAATCTCGAAGTGCAACGTGCCCGGTTTGCGATCGACATAAAAGCGCGGCTGGAACAGCTCGGTACCACTGCCGTCGCGCCGTAACAGCCGACGGCTGACCGGTTGATCGGTGGCATCCACCAAGCCATTGGGCAGGGTCACGCTGACGTCGAGCGGCACGACATGGCCTGAAGCCGGGTCGCGCACCGAGCAGCGGTTGCCATCGGTGCTGTACTGGCAGTCCAGGTTCATCTTGAAGCGACTCGATGAAGACACATTGAACGTCTGATCACGAAACAGCCGTGTGGGCTTGCGCCCTTGGGTCAGCCAGGCTTGCCAGCCGCCCTGCGGAACCAGTTCAACGCGATTGCCACCGGGTGGAATCTCGACCTTGAGGGTGTGCCGAACATCCAGAGAGAAGTTGAGGGTCAGTTGGTTGTCACTGGGGATCATGACATCGCCCATGTCGAAGTCCTGACGCGGACCGACGGTGTACGGCATGGTGCCGGTGTATTTGCCCGTCTTCATGGTCAGGGGGTTAGGCGTGCGCAGCTCATAAGCGAACACGAAGTACAGGTAGCGAAAGGAAAGCGGAATATCGAACCTCGCCGTCTTGCTGCACACGCCCACTCCTCTGGCGACTCGCCAGAAACTGTTGTAGCCCGAGGGCCCTGCCGAGTGCCAACCCACACTTGAACAGGGTATAGGCGCATAGGCCCAACCGCCACCTACCCACAAGTCATCCCACCAACCTCCTCCGGTCAGTTCAGTGACAGGGCGGGGAATTGCGGCTTCGTGCCCGATCCCGCCGATACGAATGGAAAGCACCTCGGTATCACCCGACTCGTGGGTGACCACCACCTCTCTCCAGTCCGAGGGAACGCGGGCCATTCCTCCTTGCCGCGGGTCCGCATGGTTGGCCAGGATTGGCGCATTCGCCGTGAAGGAAATAGGCGCAATAAGGCTGAACAGCTTATAGGGCGCACAGGCCTGTGGAATCTGCCGGCAAAAACCTTCGGACGGGGTCATGTTGACGAACACGTTATTATTCGGATTCGAGGAATCCGGCTCGAATACCGCTTCGATGTCCATCACAGCGGCCTGTATGGGCAGGGCAAACACCGCACACAGCAGGCTGGCCGATGCAGCACCCTTCAACGTCCGGGCTGATCGCTTATTCAATAAATTCATCATTTGGGCAACACCGCGTTGAAGACCATGTTGACGCTTCCAAAATAGTTGCCGGGTTTGTAAACCCCATCGGCGGGTGGCACAGGCAGCACTTCCAGTAAAACCCGCTTGCCCTGCGCGGCGTCGACCAGCGAAACCACCTCGCGGCTTTCCCCCTCGCTCAACAACTTTTCGTTGAACAGCACGCGCAATCCAATGTCATGGGCCTGCGTCCCGTTAGACAAGTAAGGCCGGCCCTCAAGGCGGGCTTCGATGGAACCGGCTTCGCTCTTCACATCGAAATACTTGCGCAAGCCGCCCAGGGTCGAGGTCGTCAGATTCCATGGCAATGACTGTTCGCGGTGAATCCAGCCGGGGTCTGCGGGAATGACGTAGAACGCCTGGCTCGGGATCGTCACGAATACTTCAAAGTGCTGCACTTCGCGGGCCGCGAACGCACCATGGCAGGCCATCGCCGACACCATCAGGACCGTCAGTTGTCTGAACATAGTCATCAGCCCTTCACATCGAGTTTCTTGCGGCTCTCGCCTTCAACCAGGGTGAAGCGGTACTCGCGGCCAGCCTGTTTCTCGAACTCGAAATGGCGGCCGGCCAGAACATGATGCTTGGTGGTCGGCTGGCAGTCCTGGTCGTTCTTGACCGAGCAATCCTTGAACTCATCGATCACCACCACGGTGTTGCCGGTATTGCGAATCCGGTACCTGGCCGCCTCGTTTTCGATCACGCTGGCGTAACGCGGGTCCTTGGGGCGAACGAAAAACACCGCGCCATACCCGGCCAGCACCGTGACCCCGGCGGACAGGGCTTTCCTGTACTGCTCACGCTCCTCGCCGGAGACGGCGAATTCGTCTTCCTTCTCGGGCACCACCGGTATGAAACGCACACGGAAATAGCGCTCTTTGTCGCGCTCGCCCATGTACAGCAACCGCGTGCCCTGCATGCCACTGGCGGGCACGATCAGTCGCGCCGGGCTGGCCATCAAGCCATCCCGGGAATTGCCCTCGGCATTGGATTTGAGCGGCACCTCCCGCGACTTGCCATCGGCGTCGTAGAGAATTTCAAGGATGTTGACCTTGACGAAAGCGGTGCTGTCGCCGCCGTTATAGACGCGTTTCAAAAAGGTACTTTTGTCGCCGTCCAGGTAGTCGTAGACCGTGCCGATATTGATGTTCGGCCCGGCGTGTGCCGTCTGGGTGAACAAACAAAAACCAATCAGTGCCAACCGACGTTTCATCGTCATTTACCTCATAAAAAAATGCGGGGTGCCGGGCATCAGCCTGCCGTCGGCGTCTCAAGCGTCAGGTCCGCCAGCGTGTCCGGCGTGCAACGCAAATCACCAATCATCAGCACGTTGTTTTCCGTGTGGCCACGGCTCGGGTCGAGGCGGAACTGGCACAGCAACTGGTTGCCGTGGCGCACTTCCAGGGTCGGTGAACCGGCGTTCATTTCCATGGAGAAGAAGCCGTCCACCTCACTGACCCCGCGACTGGCGTGGTTGATGATGTGATGGCCCTTGAGCGGGTTGCCCTGGGGGTCGATCAGGCGACCGAGGACAGTGAGGGTTCGCATCACGCGAATCTGGCGATAGTCCACGCCGCCCTTGTTCAGGTGATAACTGGAACGGGCCGGCTGGATGGTCGCGGCAGGCACGTGATTGCCTTCGAAATCGAAACTGACGGAGCTGCTTTTGTAAGCCGTGATCGGCACAAAATTGCGTCCGGGCTTGAGGACTGCGCTGCCACCGCTCAGATCGTCGGCGCGTAAAGTGATGTCGTCGATGTCTGACTCGACATCGATGATCATGCCCGCGCCATTGCGGTGGTATTGGCTGGTCACGATCATCTTTTGCCCGCCGACCGCCACGGTGCTGTCGAGGTTGAGGCCGCCGGTGAGGTCGTTGTTGTAGGACGAGCGCTGGATAAATCCGTCGCCGTTGACCCGGTCCGATTGCATCGTCGCCAGCGCATTCAAACCGAGGCCATAGGTGTCGGTGATGGCCGTGGCGGAAACGCTTTGCAGCAGGTGGTCCTGCAAGTCTTTGCGGTAAGTGATCGAGGCATTGTTATCACGCCCGCCATCGCGATCGGTGCGGGTGCCGATGCTGCCGGAGAGCTGCTCTCCCGGGCCACCCAGCGCCACGCTCACGCTCAGGTCAAGGCCGCGATTTCGATCATTGCCCGAACTGAAGCTGCCCGGCCTGTCGAACAGCGACAGGCGCCAATTGGCGTCGCTGCCGAACAGTTGCGTGCGTTGAGTCCAGCCCAGATCCACGCCGACCCCTTCGGTGTTGCCTTCGCTGTGGGACACCCGGGCATTGACCGAACTTTTGCTGGTGAGGCGATGATTGAGTGACAAGGACGAGTTGCTGGTCTGGCCGATAAATACATTGCGCTGCCGCACGCGCGTGCCGTCGGGCAAGGTGTCGTAGAGCCGGGTGGTGTCGAGCCAGCTGCGGTTATGGCTGGCGACGAGGCTGCCGCTGCCGTAGGAATAAAGCCCCTGCACGTCGAAACCGGTGCCGTAGTCCTGAGTCTTGTAGACGTTGGCGAAGACGCTGGCGTTGTTGACGATGGCCCAATCGACCGACGTGCCATATTGCAGGGTGTCTTTCACTTGCCGACCCGACAGGCCGAGAATCACCCGCGGGTGCAGCAGGAAGTTGAAGGCGGCGCCGGCAGTCATGTCGCCATCGGCCTGCTCATCCCAGTTGCTGAGCATTTTCGATTCACGCCCGGCAAACAGGTTGTAGCGCCAGCGCTCGTCATGATTGCGCCAGTTGTTGGGTTTGTAGACCAGCTCCTGCGTGCTGGAGGTGATCTGGCCGTCTTCGATCAGCCGCACTTCCACTTCATAGATGCCGCCGGGCAATGGCCGCGTATCGAGGGTCTGCAAACCAGCCGGTATCGCCTGAGTATTGATCAGCAAACCGTCGCGATAGATTTCCACCGAGCCCTGGCGATTGGCCGTGACGTAGATCGGGTAGACCGCCGGTTTCGGGTTATTGATGGCCAGGCTGTCGGAGCTGCCGTACATGACGCCGAGCGCGGTGTCAGGGCTGGCGCCGAAGGAGCGCGGCTGGCGCGTCAGGCCTTCCGAGGTGGGCGTGAACAAGCCCAGGCGCAGGAAGTTGCCTTCCAGTTCACGCTGGGTAAAGAGCTCATGCACGGCGTGATAGAGCTGATTGTCCACACCGCCCAGGCGGGACAACTGCATGTTCACCGCCTGGGTCCAGTTGCCCAGGCTGCTGCTCGCTTCCAGACCGTATCGACCACCGAGGTCCTGGTTCTGGCCGCCATTGAGGTTCAGCTGGTTGCGCACGATCAACCCGGTGCTGCCGTCTTCGGGCTGGTTGTAATAGCGCTGCACCTGATCATCGTGCTCGGCGTTTTCCGTGAGGATCGACACCAGCGAGTTTTCCAGGCTGTAGTGCACGGCCAGCAGTTGTTCGGGGCAATTGGCCTGGCAGGCGCCCAGCACCACGCCATGTTTGAGGTAGTTGGCCCAGATGTCGCGCTCGCTGGCTTTGATCGTGCTATCGCTGACATCGGTGAAGTCAACGAGGGTGATGCGATCGTCGCGGGTCAGCACAACCATCGCCTCACCGAGAAACTGCTGATCAAGTTCCACGCGCACCGCCAGCGGCACATCAAAGAAGTGCTCTTCGAACTCGCTCGGTAATCCCTTGGCTTGCGCAAGCAGACTTCGGGGTGTGTGGCCGTTGTCCGCTGGCGCAGCCAGGGCAGTCGCACAAAAACATAGGGCAAGCGCCGTCGCGATGGGAGTCATCGGGAACATGAACGAAATACTCTGAAGATAAATTCGTTGAAACCCGATCGACAGGCACAACCTCCCTGGCGATCGGTGAACGTTGCCAAGTAAGACAGAACTTACTTACAGCACGCGTTTGCTTCAGATGCGCGGAATGGCATCAAAGATGACGACCGGGTTGGCGGTATAGATCCCCACCTGACTGTTGCCCGGCTTCTCTGCCGTAATCACCAGGTCGGCGCGCATGCCGCCGTTGGACTCGGTGTCGCCGACCACTTCCTGAGAATCAGCGGTCAACTCCGTGCCATTGAAGGTATAGGTCAGAGGAATGTTCAAGGCTGGATTACCGTTGAACAGCGGAGTAGGACCGCCCACGACATAAGCGCCGACCGAGCCGTTGGTGTGTTGAATATCATAGGTGCCACGGACTTCCGTCAGGGTGCCGGAGCCGACGAGATACTGCATTTTCTCGTCTTTCCCGAAGTCTTTGTCTACAGGCTGAGCGTGGAAGACCTTGCTCGGAATATCAGCGGTAATGTTGATGGAGGTGCGCGATTCTTCCGCCGCGAACGCCATCGAAGTGCTCAGGGCCAGGAGGGTCATGGGAACGGCGATTGCAAACGTCTTGAACATTATTGAGTACCTGTATTTTTTCAAAGGATTGGGCCGAGGAAAGTCTGGAAAGCCGACATCTCTCCATACGGTGATGGCGATTTCACTTAACTTTCGACGCCGAAGAATGATCGTTCAATCCCTTGAAAAAGTAAGTACGCAACTTCCCAAGAACATGTAGTAACAATGGCGTTCGAACAATAGGAAAAACATTGAAAAAACGCCAACTCGATTGTTTTACCCTCAGAGAAAGACTACACACAGTTCTAATTGAAAAAGCACACAGATACGAACTAGTTGAATTCCGTCAGACGAAGACTACTTATCTTGCGACAGTGGAATAATTATCAATCGATGAACTTTCATGATTAGTTCAATTGCTCTAAAAGAGCAACCGATACCGCATTCCTCATCGCTGATCGCTGATCGCTTCTGGACCTCCAGCGGTGGCCGAGAACGACCGTTGGTCCAGAACGCTTGCGTCTGTCTAAAGATATATCTTAAGTTGTATCTAAACACGACGAGAGAAGACGCAGAAATGAGAGACCATCATTCCCATCGCGACCATAGCGACAGCCGAGACGGCTTCGAGAAACGCCCAGGCCCCGGCCGTGAACGCGGCGGCCGCGGCCCCCGGGTGTTCGCCCCCGGCGACCTGAAACTGCTGCTGTTGGCGTTGATCGCGGAGCAGCCCTGCCACGGCTATGACCTGATCCGCCAGATCGAAAGCATGTTCGACGGCGCCTACTGCCCCAGCCCCGGTGTGATCTACCCGACCCTGACCTTTCTCGAAGAAAGCGAAATGATCCTGGGCGATGCCGAGGGCGGCAAAAAACGCTACACCATCACCGACGCCGGACGTCTGTCATTGACCGAACAGGCTATTGCGCTGGACGGCGTGCGAATGCGCATCGAGGTCAGCAAGCGCTCATTGCGCGGCCATGATCGTCCGGCCGAGATCCACGAGGCGGTGCACAACTTGCGTCACGCCCTGCAAATGCATCACGGCCGCTGGAGCCCGGAAGAAATCCTGCGGGTTCGCGACCTGCTCAACAACACCGCCAAAGCCATCGTCGATGGCCCTGCCGTTCAACCCGTCCAGGAGAAAGCCGAATGACTGAAGTTGTGCACACCATTCACCGTGTCATGCACGAGGTCAAACGCCGTCGTCTGCAAGTGCTGCGGGTGGTTGACCTGACCCCGCGGATGCGCCGGATCACCCTGGGCGGCCCGGAGTTGGCCGGCTTCGTCAGCCTGGGCACGGACGACCACGTCAAACTGCTGTTCCCGCAAAACGCGGCCGAACACGCCGCACTGGAAACCCTGGTGCTCGGCGCCGGCAAAGACAACGGGCCGATGCCGGCAATGCGCGACTACACGCCGCGTCGCTACGACCTCGACACCCTGGAACTGGACATCGATTTTGTCCTGCATGGCGACGGCCCCGCCTCGACCTGGGCCGAGCAGGCCACGCCCGGCCAGTTCCTGCACATCGGCGGGCCGCGTGGCTCGATGATCGTGCCGGACATGTTCGACAGCTATTTGCTGATCGGTGACGAAACCGCCCTGCCCGCCATCGCCTGCCGGCTCGAAGGTCTGGCGGCCAATCGTCGTGCGCTGGTAATTGTGGAAGTGGAGAACGGCGCCGAGCAGCAACGCCTGGAAAGCGCCGCGCAGGTCAGTGTGATCTGGGTCTTGCGCGAGGGTGGCAAAGACAACTTGCTGACCACCGTGAAGCAGCTGCAAGTGCCGAGCGGCAACCTGTATGCGTGGGTGGCGACCGAGACCAAGGTGTCACGGCAGATTCGTCGTGTGCTGCTTGATGAGCACGGTTTGAATGAACAATTCGTCAAGGCCGTGGGGTACTGGCGGGCGGAGGGCAGCGACGAGGAATAACTGCAACTCGATAGTGTGGCGAGGGAGCTTGCTCCCGTTCGGCTGCGAAGCAGTCGTAAAATCAGCCTGCGTGGTGACTCAGTTAAAACCCGGTTGCAGGTTTAAGCACTGCTGCGCAGCGCAGCGGGAGCAAGCTCCCTCGCCACAAAAGTCCTTCACATCACCCTCAGTATTCACCGACCGCGCCACCGGTCCAATGCGATCATTATCAGAGCAATCACCACAAACCCCGCCAACAATCCACCCGCATTCAAAAACACCTGTGGATAACCCAAGGTGCCGACGTCAATGAACGGATAGGGATAAACCGCCAACTCATGCCCCCTCAGCAATGAATAGGCGAAATACACCAGCGGATAGATCACCCACAACCCGAGATGCCGCAGGCGCAACGTGCCCTTGGGCACGCACCACCACCAATATGCCAGGAACAGCAGCGGCATGACGTCGTGCATCAACTCATCGGCCAGAAACTGCCAGCCTTCGGGATGCCACAAATGGCGCAACAACAGGCTGTACGCCAGACCGACGACCACGATGCTCACGGCAATGGCGCTACTGACCCACGGCTGCAAAAACCAGCGTCGCGCCGCCGACTCGCGAGAGGTCCACTCACATGTCAGCACCACCGCCACCAACGTATTGGTCAGCACGGTGAAATAGCTGAAAAAGCTCAGCAGCCCACCGATCAAGCTCGCTTCCAGTGTCCAGCGCGAGTACAGAATCAGGTACAGCTGAATGGCCAGTCCGGCCCAGCCCAGCACAGCGGCCACCGCCACAAAACGACGCCTCGCGGCAGAACCTGGCGTCGATAGAAAGCCCATGTTCAGAGCGGGCGCTTGGTGCGCATCAACTTCACATACAAGCGTTCGACCTTCTCCCGCGCCCATGGGGTTTTACGCAGGAAGGTCAGGCTCGACTTGATGCTCGGGTCACTCTTGAAACAGCGGATATCAATGCGCTCGGCCAGCCCCGACCATTCGTAATGTTCCACCAGGGCGTTGAGGATTTGCTCCAGCGTCACGCCGTGCAGCGGGTTGTTGTTCTGTTCGGTCATGCCGGGCCTTTGAGCGATGAAGGGGATTGGAAGCCGCGCACCTTAGCCGAGGGTGTCGCCGGGTGGAAGCGCTCTGTGCGCTCTCTGGTAAATGTAGGTGAACTTGAACCGATCGCTGTCCGGCACTGTTACCGAATACGAAATAATTCATGTCACGAAAAGCGCTTTCTCTATTTGTAACAGAACATTATCCTTGCGCCCGTCAAGCTGAAACGCTTCATCCAGGCGCGACATAGTGCCGCTTTCAGTTCACCCCCCAGAAAAGATCAAGAATTCCTTCTCTATGCCTGATTTCCCAACTCCGCGAGACAGCGCTGTCTGCATCGCTATTGCCAGTCGAAAAGCCCTGAACCTGATCGGTGGTTTCACTGCTTTTGGCCTGGCTACCTGCACCCAGGCCGCGCCCGCCTTCGATAGCGAATCGCCCTGGATGCTCGGTGACTGGAATGGCACGCGCACCGAACTTTCGGAAAAAGGCTACGACTTCAAAGTCGATTACACCGGCGAAATGGGCAGCAATCTGCACGGCGGCTACGACCACGATCGCACCGCACGCTACAGCGACCAGTTCGGTTTCGGCACGCACCTGGACTTGCAGAAAATCCTCGGCTGGGACGACGCTGAATTTCAGCTGACCGTCACCGAGCGCAATGGCAACAACATCAGCAACGACCGGATCAACGATCCGCGTGTCGGCGGTTTCACTTCGGCGCAGGAAGTCTGGGGCCGTGGGCAAACCTGGCGCCTGACGCAGATGTGGTACCAGCAGAAATTTTTCGACCAGAAACTCGACATCAAAGTCGGCCGTTTCGGCGAAGGCGAAGACTTCAACAGCTTCCCATGCGACTTCCAGAACCTGGCGTTTTGCGGCTCGCAGGTCGGTAACTGGGTCGGCGGCATCTGGTACAACTGGCCCGTCAGCCAGTGGGCAATGCGGGTGAAATATCACCTGACGCCGGAGCTCTACGCGCAAATCGGTGCGTATGAGCAAAACCCGTCGAACCTTGATCGCGGCAACGGCTTCAAGCTCAGCGGCAGCGGCACCCAGGGCGCGATTCTGCCGGTCGAACTGGTGTGGTCACCGACACTCAACGGCCTGCCGGGCGAATACCGCGCCGGTTATTACTACAGCAACGCCAAGGCCACGGATGCCTACAAGGACAGCAATGGTCAGCCGGCAGCCCTGAGCGGCGAGGCTTACCGCAGCGCATCGAGCAAGCACGGCGTGTGGCTGGGTGTGCAGCAGCAGATCACCAGCCGAGCCAGCGACAATTCGCGCGGCCTGAGCGTGTTCGCCAACGGCACAATGCACGACAAGAAGACCAACGCCATCGACAACTATGTCCAGGCCGGCGTCGTCTACAAAGGCCTGTTCGATGCGCGCGCCAAGGACGACATCGGCTTTGCCCTCGCCCGGGTTCACGTCAACCCGGCCTATCGCAAGAACGCCGAAGCGACCAACCAGGCCCGCGTCGTCTATGACTACGACGATCCCTCGTTCCTGCCGCCCCAGGACACCGAATACAGCGCCGAACTCTATTACGGCGTGCACGTCACGAACTGGCTGACCGTGCGCCCGAACCTGCAATACATCCGCCACCCCGGTGGCGTGGACAAGGTCGATGACGCGCTGATTGGCGGGATAAAAATCACCTCGTCCTTTTAAGACACACACAAAACCTGTGGGAGCGAGCCTGCTCGCGAAGGGCCGTCAGCCTGAACATCAATGCCGACTGTCCCATCGCTTTCGCGAGCAGGCTCGCTCCTGCAGGGAACGCACCAACCGAACCTTTTTTATCTGAACCATGCCCGCACAGGATCGTCATCTACAGTGAACTTGCGCGGGACTACTTGAAACGTCACGGAGAACCACACTATGAGCACTGATGGTGCTTTGAGTCGAAGCCGTCTACTGCCGACCCTGCTCGGCATTCTGCTTCTGCTAATGGGCCTGGCCATGCTGGCCGGCGGGATCAAGCTGAGCCTGCTCGGCGGCTCGTTGTATTACCTGCTGGCCGGTATCGGCCTGACGCTGACCGGCGTGCTGCTGATCCTGGCCCGCCGCGCTGCACTGGGCCTCTACGCACTGGTGCTGTTTGCCAGTACCGTGTGGGCCTTGTGGGAAGTCGGCCTCGATTGGTGGCAACTGGTGCCGCGTCTGGCGATGCTGTTTGCGCTGGGCCTCGTCATGTTGCTGCCGTGGTTCCGCCGTCCGTTGCTGATCACCGGCCCTGCGCCGATGGGCACCGGCGCACTGAGCGTGGCAGTGGTACTCGCGGGCGTTGCCGCACTGGCCAGCCAGTTCACCAACCCGGGTGAAATCAAAGGCGAACTGGACCGCGACAGCGTGCCCGGCATGACCAACACCGCCCCGGCCATGCCCGACGGTGACTGGAATTCCTACGGCCGCAGCGCTCATGGTGATCGTTACTCGCCACTGGCGCAGATCACCCCGCAGAACGTGAACAAGCTCGTTCCCGCCTGGACCTATCGCACTGGCGACCTGCCAGGGCCGAACGATCCGGGTGAAACCACCGCCGAAAACACCCCGCTGAAAGTCAACGGCATGCTCTACGTGTGCACGCCGCACAGCCAGGTGATCGCGCTGGACCCGGACACCGGCAAGGAAATCTGGCGGTTCGATCCGAAGCTCTCCACGCAAAACGCGGCGAACTTCAAGGGTTGGGCGCACATGACTTGCCGTGGCGTGACCTATCACGATGACGCCGTCTACGCGTCCGAGCAAAGCCCGACCGGCACCGCCAGCCCTGCGCCGGTCAGCACCGTCTGCCCACGCCGGATCTTCCTGCCGACCGCCGACACCCGCCTGATCGCCCTCAATGCCGACACCGGCAAGATGTGCGAAGACTTCGGCGACAAAGGCCAGGTCGACTTGACTGCCAACATCGGCGGCTTCAATGCCGGCGGTTACTACTCCACCTCGCCTCCAGCGGTCACTAAAGACCTGGTGGTGATCGGCGGCCACGTCACCGACAACGTTTCCACCGACGAGCCCAGCGGCGTCATCCGCGCGTTCGACGTGCATACCGGCAAACTGGTGTGGAACTGGGACAGCGGCAACCCGGACGACACCACGCCGATTGCCGAAGGCCAGGTCTACACCCGCAACTCGCCGAACATGTGGTCCATGTTCGCCGTCGACGAAAAACTCGGCATGCTTTACCTGCCGATGGGCAACCAGACCCCGGACCAGTTCGGTGGCGATCGCACCCCTGAGTCGGAACTGCACGCCGCCGGCCTGACCGCCCTCGACATCGCGACCGGCCAGGTGCGCTGGCACATGCAGTTCACCCACCATGACCTGTGGGACATGGACGTCGGTGGCCAGCCTACCCTGATGGACCTGAAAACCGCTGACGGCGTGAAGCCAGCGGTACTCGCTTCGACCAAGCAAGGCAGCATTTACGTGCTGGACCGCAGCACCGGCAAGCCGATTGTGCCGATCAACGAAGTGCCGGTGCCCCAAGGCGCTGTCGCTGGTGATCACACCTCGCCGACCCAACCCAAATCCGACCTCAACCTGATGCCGCCGCCGCTGCAAGAGCGCGACATGTGGGGCGTGACGCCGTTCGACCAACTGATCTGCCGGATCGACTTCAAATCCATGCGCTACGACGGCCCGTTCACGCCGCCATCGCTGCAGGGATCGATCGTTTATCCCGGCAACTTCGGCGTGTTCGACTGGGGCGGCATCGCGGTTGACCCGGTGCGTCAGATCGCTTTCGTGAACCCGAGCTACATGGCGTTCAAATCGAAAATGATCCCGGCCGCCGAAATCGCCGCCCAAGGCCCGCGTAAAAGCGAAACCGAAGGCGTGCAGCCGAACAAAGGCGCGCCTTACGGCGTCGTCCTCGAAGCCCTGCTCTCGCCAATGGGCCTGCCGTGCCAGGCGCCGGCCTGGGGTTATGTGGCCGCGGTCGACCTGACCACCCAAAAAACCATCTGGAAACACAAAAACGGCACCGTGCGCGACAGCTCACCGGTTCCGATCCCGCTGAGCATGGGCGTGCCTAGCCTGGGCGGCACCTTCACCACCGCTGGCGGCGTTGGCTTCCTGAGCGGCACCCTCGACCAGTACCTGCGCGCCTACGACGTGAAAAACGGCAAGCAGCTGTGGGAAGGCCGCCTGCCTGCCGGCGCACAAACCACGCCAATGACCTACACCGGCAAGGACGGTAAGCAATACGTGCTTGTCGTTGCGGGCGGTCATGGGTCGCTGGGCACCAAGCAAGGTGACTATGTGATTGCGTACAAACTGTCCGAATAAGGTTTAGCGGCGGTTAAAGGAAAGGCGACTCCTGCGAGGGGGTCGCCTTTTTTTTGCATCGCTGCAAATCAAAATGTAGGAGTGAGCCTGCTCGCGATAGCGGACTGTCAGCCACCCAGGATGTTGAATGTTAAACAGCTATCGCGAGCAGGCTCGCTCCCACATTGGGTCGTGTCGGGCCTGAATATTTTTTCCAGCGTCCTACAGCCGTTGCTGTTCTGGCGGAGAATTCCGACAAGTTTTATCGATTGTTGTGTCAGAAGCCCGTTCGATCGGCTTTCGGGGGCGCTGCAAATTCAGCGGCCGGGTTTGGTCGCCCGGGTTTAGAATGGCGCACTTTTCGTGCTTGCTTCATGGCGAGCTGTGCGTGGGAGGGCTCCGGCCCTGCCGGGTTCCATTCCCTGGTCGACCAACCTGCGTATGGTTCGCCACCCAACTGCTTGGTCGCAGTCGTGGCGAACTTCCAGCCCCCGAATGGAGCTTCACCATGTTCAAAGAAACCCCGAATCCCCCGCAAACCGACGACGTTTCCCCCTACGAATCCCTCGACTCCAAAAAACTCCACGATGCCGCCGAGCGCGCATTGGATCACTACCTCAACCC
>NZ_RXHX01000032.1:0-67470 GCF_005930655.1 Pseudomonas sp. FSL W5-0299 | reverse complement strand
ATGGTGGGTGATGACGGGATCGAACCGCCGACATTCTGCTTGTAAGGCAGACGCTCTCCCAGCTGAGCTAATCACCCTTCACTTTCGGTGTGGCGCGCATTCTACGGAGCGACCCAACCTCTGGCAAGCACTTTTTACAATAATTTTTGCAGGCCTTCCAAAGGCTTAGAGAAGGGTTGGCCTATGGCTTCGCTAAGAGAATAATGCCCCCCTTTGTATAAAGGAGAGACTCGCCCCATGTGGTTCAAAAACCTGCTTATCTATCGCCTGACCCAAGATCTGCCTTTTGATGCCGAGGCGTTGGAAACTGCACTGGCCACCAAACTGGCGCGTTCATGTGCAAGCCAGGAGTTGACCACCTATGGTTTCGTCGCGCCCTTCGGCAAAGGCGAAGATGCCCCCCTGGTGCACGTCAGCGGCGACTTCCTGCTGATCTCCGCCCGTAAGGAAGAGCGCATCTTGCCGGGCAGCGTCGTGCGTGACGCTGTGAAGGAAAAGGTCGAAGAGATCGAAGCCGAACAAATGCGCAAGGTCTACAAAAAGGAACGTGACCAGATCAAGGATGAAATCATCCAGGCGTTCCTGCCGCGTGCCTTTATCCGTCGTTCGTCGACCTTCGCCGCCATCGCGCCGAAACAGGGCCTGATCCTGGTGAACTCGGCCAGCCCGAAACGCGCCGAAGACCTGCTGTCGACCCTGCGCGAAGTGATCGGCACACTGCCGGTACGTCCGCTGACCGTTAAAATGTCGCCAACCGCGACCATGACCGAATGGGTCACCACCCAGAAAGCCGCGGACGACTTCTTTGTGCTGGACGAGTGCGAACTGCGCGACACCCACGAAGACGGCGGCATCGTGCGTTGCAAGCGTCAGGACCTGACCAGCGAAGAAATCCAGTTGCACTTGAGCACCGGCAAAGTGGTGACTCAGCTGTCGCTGGCCTGGCAAGACAAGCTGTCTTTCGTCCTCGACGACAAGATGGTGGTCAAGCGCCTGAAGTTCGAAGACCTGCTGCAAGACCAGGCAGAGCAGGACGGCGGCGAAGAAGCCCTCGGCCAGCTGGACGCCAGCTTCACCTTGATGATGCTGACGTTCGGCGACTTCCTGCCGGCGCTGGTTGAAGCGTTGGGCGGTGAAGAGCTTCCGCAAGGGATCTAAAAGCGTGTGATATCACTGTGGGAGCAAGCCTGCTCGCGAAGGCGTTGTGACAGTCGGCATTTATGTCGACTGATACACCGCATTCGCGAGCAGGCTCGCTCCCACATTGGTTTTTGTGGTGTTACTTAATAATAAGGATCAGGCCATGCGCGCCCTCGCTGCATTGAGTCGTTTTGTCGGCAACACCTTCGCTTACTGGGTACTGATTTTCGCGGTCGTGGCGTTCTTGCAGCCGACGTGGTTTATCGGCCTGAAAGGCGCGATCGTGCCGCTGCTGGGCCTGGTGATGTTCGGCATGGGCCTGACACTCAAACTCGAGGACTTCGCCGAAGTCGCTCGCCATCCGTGGCGCGTGGCGCTGGGCGTGGTTGCACATTTCGTGATCATGCCCGGCGTGGCGTGGTTGCTCTGCCAGGCGTTTCACCTGCCACCGGAAATCGCCGTCGGCGTGATCCTGGTCGGCTGCTGCCCAAGCGGCACCTCGTCGAACGTGATGACCTGGCTGGCACGCGGTGACCTGGCACTGTCGGTGGCCATCGCCGCCGTCACCACCCTCCTCGCTCCGCTGCTGACCCCGGCGTTGATCTGGCTGCTGGCCTCGGCGTGGCTGCCGGTGTCCTTCATGGAGCTGTTCTGGTCGATCCTGCAAGTGGTGCTGTTGCCGATCGTGCTGGGTGTGGTTGCCCAGCGTTTGCTCGGCAGCCGGGTGCGCCATGCGGTGGAAGTATTGCCGCTGATTTCGGTGGTGAGCATCGTGATCATCGTCACCGCCGTGGTGGCCGCCAGCCAGGCGAAGATTGCCGAGTCCGGCCTGCTGATCATGGCCGTGGTGATGTTGCACAACAGCTTCGGTTATCTGCTGGGTTACTTCACCGGGCGCCTGTTCAAGTTGCCGCTGGCCCAACGCAAATCCCTGGCACTGGAAGTCGGCATGCAGAACTCCGGCCTCGGTGCTGCGTTGGCCAGTGCGCACTTCTCGCCACTGGCGGCGGTGCCTAGTGCGCTGTTCAGCGTCTGGCACAACATTTCGGGGGCGTTGCTCTCGACGTATTTCCGCCGCATGAGCGAAAAACAAGACCGGGAAACCGCAGTTCAGCAAGCGGCCGAGTAATCCGCAAACTTGATCCCCGGGTTAATGATGGGCACTCTATGGCGCAACGCGAGGACGACCTCGCGGCTCGATCGAGTCATTAATCTGGGGACGACCCCGTCAATCGATGGAGGTCTTTCATGTCCTGGATCATTCTGTTTTTCGCCGGCCTGTTCGAAGTCGGCTGGGCCGTCGGCCTGAAATATACCGACGGTTTCAGCCGCCCTCTCCCCACCGCATTGACCGTTGCCGCCATGGCGATCAGCCTTGGCTTGCTGGGCCTTGCCATGAAGGAATTGCCGCTGGGCACGGCCTATGCGATCTGGACCGGTGTGGGTGCGGTGGGCACGGTGATCGCCGGGATCATTTTGTTTGGTGAATCCATGGCGCTGTTCAGGCTGGCCAGTGTGGCGTTGATTATTGCCGGGTTGATTGGGCTCAAGGTCAGCGCCTGACCTTTAGATCGCCTTCGCGGGCAAGCCTCGCTCCTGCAGGGTTTCTGGCGCATCCCGAATGATGGATATGCCACAAACCCCGCAGGAGCGAGGCTTGCCCGCGAAGAGGCCCTCACAGTCACCGACTATCTAACGGCCCCACGCAAATCCCCGACCATCGCCTGCAACGTCGCCGGCTCCGCCGCCTCAACCGCCACCGCCGGCCCCGCCACCAACGTCACCCGCGACCACAACCGACGAAACAAGCCCTTGCCCGGATCGCGGCTGAAGAAACTCCCCCACAACCCTTGCAACGCCAGTGGAATCACCGGCACCGGCGTCTCTTCGAGAATGCGCACCAGCCCGCCCTTGAACTCACTCATCTCCCCGTCAGCGGTCAACTTGCCTTCCGGGAAGATGCACACCAGTTCACCGTCCTTCAGGTATTGAGCGATACGCGTGAAGGCTTTTTCGTAGATTTGAATGTCTTCCTGGCGCCCCGCAATCGGAATCGTCCCCGCCGTGCGAAAGATAAAGTTCAGCACCGGCAGGTTGTAGATCTTGTAGTACATGACAAAGCGAATCGGCCGACGCACCGCACCGCCAATCAGCAACGCATCCACAAACGAAACATGGTTGCAGACCAGTAATGCCGCGCCTTCATCCGGGATCAAATCGAGATTTCGATGCTCCACGCGGTACATCGAATGGCTGAGCAGCCAGATCAGGAAACGCATGGTGAACTCAGGCACGATGCTGAAGATGTAGGCGTTGACGCCGATGTTCAGCAGCGACACCACTAGAAACAGCTGCGGAATCGACAGCTCGACCATGCTCAGGAGCACGATCGAGACAATCGCCGATACCACCATGAACAGTGCGTTGAGAATGTTGTTGGCGGCAATCACCCGCGCCCGCTCGTTTTCGGGGGTGCGCGACTGAATCAGCGCATACAGCGGCACAATGTAGAAACCGCCGAAAATCCCCAGGCCCAGAATGTCGATCAGCACCAGCCAGGCGTGACCAAAACCAAGGATTTCGATCCAGCCGTGGCCGGCAACGCTGTCTGGGATACCGCCGGAATGCCACCACAGCAGCAAGCCAAAGACCGTCAGGCCAAACGAGCCGAACGGCACCAGGCCAATCTCGACTTTGCGTCCGGAGAGCTTCTCGCAGAGCATCGAACCGAGGGCGATGCCCACCGAGAACACCGTCAGAATCAGCGTCACCACGGTCTCGTCGCCGTGCATCCATTCCTTGGCATAGGCCGGGATCTGCGTCAGATAAATCGCCCCGACAAACCAGAACCACGAGTTGCCGACGATGGAACGCGATACCGCAGGCGTCTGCCCCAGGCCCAGTTTCAAGGTGGCCCAGGATTGGCTGAAGATGTTCCAGTTCAGGCGCATTTGCGGCGACGAGGCCGCTGCCCGGGGAATGCTGCGACTGGCCAGGTAGCCGAGCACCGCGACAGCGATGATCGCGGTGGACACGATGGGCGCGTAATGACTGGACGACATCATGATCCCGGCGCCGATAGTCCCGGCGAGGATCGCCAGGAACGTGCCCATTTCCACCAGCCCGTTGCCGCCCACCAACTCTTCTTCACGCAGCGCCTGGGGCAGGATCGAATATTTCACCGGCCCGAACAGCGCCGAGTGCGTGCCCATGGCAAACAGCGCCACCAGCATCAGCGACAGGTGATCGAACAGGAAACCCACGGCGCCGACCGCCATGATGGCGATTTCCCCGAGCTTGATCAGTCGAATCAGCGCGTCCTTGGCGAACTTTTCCCCGAACTGGCCGGCCAGCGCCGAGAACAGAAAGAACGGCAGGATAAACAGCAACGCGCACAGGTTGACCCAGATCGAACGGTCACCGTCGATGGTCAGCTTGTACAGAATGGCGAGGATCAACGACTGCTTGAAGATGTTGTCGTTGAACGCCCCGAGGGACTGCGTGACAAAGAACGGCAGGAAGCGCCGGGTGCGAAGCAAGGTGAACTGTGAGGGGTGGCTCATCTTCCATGGATCCCTGAGATTGGGTAAAGAGTGGCTTGGCGATTTGCTATTGGAATGTCGAACGTCGATCCAGGCCACACATTACCTAATCTTTGCGGCTTATTTCTTTAATCCTGCAATGCACGGCGAGACAAACAACTCACCCCGCCACGCGCCCCGCACTGTGCGTTTGGAGACAATCAGCCACATCACCGCCAGCATCGCCACCAGCACGCAGCCAAAGACATTGAAAAACGCCAGGTTCAAGGTGCTGCCCAGTTTCAACGTCGTCAGAGAATAGACGCCCAGCGGGAAGGTGAAGCCCCACCAGCCCAGGTTGAACGGGATACCGTCGCGCAGGTAACGCACGGTGATCAGCACCGCCATCAGCATCCACCAGAAGCCGAAGCCCCACAGCGTGATCCCAGCCACCAGGCCCAACCCGGCTGCAATTTCACCGATGCCCGGCAGGCCGTTGGCCGCAAAGATGGCCGGCGCATCGGCGCCCAGCAGCAACATGCCCAACGCCCCGGTGCCGATCGGCCCCAGCGCCAGCCAGCTGGAGGCGGCCATGTTTTCGTGAGGCAGTTTATGCAGCGCCATGCGCAGCAACAGAATGGTCAGAATGCTGAACGCCACCGGCAGGGAAAAGGCCCACAGCACGTAGCTGGTTGTCAGCACCACCAGTTGCGAATGGGCATCGGTCAAGTGCGGTGCCAACAGGCCCCCACTGGCGGCCGCCACTTCCGCCGCGACCACAGGCAACAGCCAGACTGCTGTCATCTGGTCGATGCTGTGCTCCTGACGGGTGAACATCATGTAGGGAATCAGCACACCGCAGGCCAGCGACATGACCACATCGAGCCACCACAGCACCTCGGCGACATGAATCACTCCATCGCCCCAGCGCGGCAAGCCGAACACCAGGAAGCCATTGATGATGGTCGCCAACCCCATGGGGATGGTACCGAAGAACATCGAGACCGTGGAGTGACCGAAGATCCGCCGAGCCTCATCGAAGAACAGCACCCAGCGTGCCGTGTACGCGGCGGTGAATAATACGAACAAGCAGATATTGAGCAGCCAGAGACCTTCGGCCACCGCCTTCAGTCCGGGTATGGCGACGGGCAATTGCGCCAGCGCCAATGCCAGCACGCCCGTGCCCATGGTTGCGGCGAACCAGTTGGGCGTGAATTGGCGAATCGCCTCAAGCGGGTGCTGCAAATGGCTGAACGGTCTTGAACCGAGGGTGGTGCTGTTGGAGCATGTCATGGTGAATTCCTCTCCTCTTGTGAGGTGGAATCCATGGTAGATCCGAATCGAATATCTATATAACGGGTAATATCTCTAACTGTTATCTGTTTTGTAGATATACGTCAGACGCTACCTTCCGTCTCGATCACCAGGATCCGCGCCGCACCTTGTGGATGGGCAACGTGTTCGGTGCCCACCGAGGCGTAGAAAATGTCGCCGATGTCGAGCAGCGTGTCCTTTTCAACGCCGTCTTCGCGATAGCGCATCTGCACTTGGCCATCGAGCACGACGAACACTTCCTGCCCATCGTTGACGTGCCATTTATACGGCTGATCGGTCCAGTGCAAACGGGTGGTGATGCCGTTCATGTTGGCGATATCCAAGGCGCCCCAGGCGCGGTCAGCAGTGAAGGATTTGCTGCGGATGATCTTCATCGGGTGGTCCGTTGAAATGGGTGGCGACGCCAAGGCTAGCGGTCATCGAGCATCGGCGCCACAGACTTTGGCAGGCTGTTGACGCATCAACGCGGGCAGAGCACTGACCGCCAGGATAATCAGCACCGCGCCATAACCATCAGTCGTGGTCACCAGCCCAAAGGCCCGCGTCAGATTCCCCGCCAGCAACGATGGCAGGCAGAACGCCAGATAACTGAGCACATAAAACGCCGACATCAACCCGGCCCGTTCATGAGGCAAGGCTAGCGGCACGACACTGCGCAACGCGCCGAGGAAACTCGCGCCAAAACCGCAACCGGCGACTAGCGTCCCGATGAAAAACAACGGCAGGCTGGCGCTGTGAACCGCCAGTAAAATCAGCGCCACACCGACGGGCAGAATGCTCGCGCCGACCCGCAAGACTTTGTCGGCCGGGCGACTGCGCAAGGTGTAGATCATCAGCGCGCCGGTGACGGTCAGCACCGCCACTGTCGCACCGCCAATCAGATTGGAAGTCGATCCGGTGGCCGTCCGCACAAGGGATGGAGCGAGGGACGCGTAAAAACCGCCGAGCGCCCAGGCGGCGGTGTTGATCGGCAACACCAGCCACAACGCACGCCTTGCCTGGATGGGCACATGCAGAGTCGGGCGCAGCGACGCCAACGCGCCACGTTGCGCACTGACGCTTTCCGGCAGACGCCAGACGTACAGCGCCTGCAACCCGAACATCGCGAGCAGCACCCAGAAGGTCAATTGCAGTGGCAGCGGCGCAAACTCGGCCAACAAACCGCACCCCATGGCGCCGGCTGCCATGCCGAGCAGCGGAGCGACGCTATTGACCAGCGGACCTTGCTGGCGATCCGTGTCGAGCAGCGCGGCGCCCAACGCAGCCGTGGCCATCCCGGTAGCAAAACCCTGAAGCACCCGGGCACTGATCAACCAGGCGACGCTGTCGGCATTGATAAATAGCAGCATGGCCAGCATGTTCAGCGCCACAGCGGTGAAAATCACCGGTTTGCGTCCCAGGTAATCCGAGAGCGAACCGACCGTGAGCAGCGCGGCGAGCAAGCTGATGGCGTAGACGCCGAAGATCAGGGTCAGGGTCGCCGCCGAAAATTGCAGGTGTTCCTGATACAAGTGGTACAGGGGCGTTGGTGCAGTGGAAGCGGCGAGAAAACTCAGTAAAGTGATCGCCAGGAACCACAGGCTGGAACGGTTTGATATCGAGCTGGACATGCGCACACTCCGCAAAAGCTAATTTATTGCTTTTGCGGAGTGTGCTACTGGCCCGCGCTTAAAGCAAATTCTTTGTGTTAAGGTCCGCCGTATGGCTATTAAAGAAGGTTTACGCCCGGGCGGTCGAAGCGCCCGGGTGCAAGAGTCGATTCATTCGGCTGTCCGCGCCCTGCTTGAAGAGCAGGACCGCTCGACCGTGACCGTCCCGCAAATTGCTGCGCGCGCGGGTGTAACGCCGTCGACCATTTATCGGCGCTGGGGCGATTTGTCGGTGTTGCTGGCAGACGTCGCGCTGGCGCGCATGCAACCCGACAGCGAACCCGCCAATACCGGCAGCCTGCGCGGTGACGTGCGAGCCTGGGCCGAGCAATACCTGGACGAGATGAGTTCCGAGCCGGGCCGCAACATGCTTCGCGACGTGCAATGCAGCCTCACACCGGTCTATTGCACGACGATCATTGGCGGGCAGTTGCAGACGATTCTGGACCGTTACCCGGATCAGCCGAAGCCGAGTGTTGATCGATTGATCAACCTGGTGGCGGCACCGACGGTGTTTCGGATCCTGTTTTCAGCGGCGGCACTGGAGGTTGAGGAGTTGCATCAGTTGATCGAGATTGCTTTGAATCAGTGAGGCCGCTTTCGCGGGCAAATCGGTTCGCCGCATCTCACGCTCCTACAGGCTTTTTTGTCGTTCGCAGATTATGTAAACGACACATAACCTGTAGGAGCGAGGCTGCCCGCGAAGAGGCCAGCACAAACACTAAAAATCCAACTGACAAACACCCTGCGACACCCCACCACGCCACGACCTTGGTCGACACTGACTATCCCCGGCCATCGTGCGAGACTGTCTGACCGGGCGGGAGTCCCGGGTGTCTTTTGTCGGGAGTTCCCATGTCGCTGTCCAGCGGGCTGATCGCCGCCGTCGCCCTGGCCTATATGGCCATCATGTTCGCCATCGCCTTTTACGGCGACCGTCGCAGCACACCGTTGCCGCCGCGAGTGCGCGCCTGGGTATACAGCCTGTCGCTGGCGGTCTATTGCACCAGCTGGACCTTCTTTGGCGCCGTCGGCCAGGCCGCCGAGCAACTCTGGTCATTCCTGCCAATCTACCTCGGGCCGATCCTGCTGCTGGTCTGCGCGCCGTGGGTCCTGCAAAAAATGGTGATGATCAGCAAGCAGGAGAACATCACCTCCATCGCCGACTTCATTGCCGCCCGCTATGGCAAATCCCAATCGCTGGCGGTGGTGGTGGCGCTGATCTGCCTGGTGGGCGTGTTGCCCTACATTGCACTGCAACTCAAGGGCATCGTCCTCGGGGTGAACCTGCTGATCGGCGCCGGTGCCGACGCCATGGGCACCCGCGCCCAGGACACGGCGCTGATCGTGTCGCTGGTGCTGGCGCTGTTCACTATTGTCTTCGGTACCCGCAACCTCGACGCCACGGAACACCACCGTGGCATGGTGCTGGCGATTGCCTTTGAATCGCTGGTCAAGCTGTTCGCGTTTCTCGCGGTCGGCGCGTTCGTTACTTATGGCCTGTACGACGGATTCGACGACCTGTTCAACCAGGCCATGCTCGCCCCGCGCCTGGAGGCGTACTGGAAGGAAACCATTAACTGGCCGTCGATGGTGGTGCAGACCGGCGTGGCCATGATGGCGATCATCTGCCTGCCCCGGCAGTTCCACGTGACGGTGGTGGAAAACATCGACCCTCAGGATTTGCGCCTGGCGAAATGGGTGTTCCCTGCCTACCTGGCGCTGGCAGCGCTGTTTGTCGTGCCTATCGCCCTCGCCGGCCAGATGCTGCTGCCCAGCTCGGTCCTCCCGGACTCTTTCGTCATCAGCCTGCCACTGGCCCAAGCCCATCCGGCTCTGGCGATGCTGGCCTTTATCGGTGGCGCCTCGGCGGCGACCGGCATGGTGATTGTCGCCAGCGTGGCGCTGTCGACCATGGTTTCCAACGACATGTTGCTGCCGTGGCTGCTGCGCCGAAACAACGCCGAGCGACCGTTCGAAGTGTTCCGCCAGTGGATGCTGTCGGTGCGCCGGGTCAGCATCGTGGTGATTCTGTTGCTGGCTTACGTCAGTTATCGCCTGCTCGGCTCCACAGCGAGCCTGGCGACCATCGGCCAGATCGCCTTCGCCGCCGTGACCCAACTGGCCCCGGCCATGCTCGGCGCGCTGTACTGGAAACAGGCTAACCGCCGGGGCGTGTTCGCCGGTCTCGCCGCCGGGACATTCCTCTGGTTCTACACCCTGATTCTGCCGATCGCGGCCCACAGCCTCGGTTTGTCCTTGAACAGTTTCCCGGGGCTGGCCTGGTTGCACAGCAACCCGCTGAACCTGCCGCTCACCCCGCTGACCCAAGGCGTCGTACTGTCGCTGGCGGCCAACTTCACGCTGTTCGCCTGGGTGTCGGTGCTGTCACGCACGAGGGTGTCGGAACACTGGCAGGCCGGTCGTTTCATCGGTCAGGAAATCAGCGCGCGCCCCAGCGCCCGCTCGATGCTCGCAGTGCAGATCGACGACTTGCTGCAACTGGCCGCCCGCTTCGTCGGTGAAGAACGGGCGCGGCAGAGCTTCATTCGTTTTGCCTACCGCCAAGGCAAAGGCTTCAACCCGAACCAGAACGCCGACGGTGAATGGATCGCCCACACCGAACGCTTGCTGGCGGGTGTACTCGGCGCTTCTTCGACGCGAGCGGTAGTCAAGGCCGCCATCGAAGGTCGGGAAATGCAACTGGAGGATGTCGTGCGGATCGCCGACGAAGCCTCGGAAGTGTTGCAGTTCAACCGCGCCCTGTTGCAAGGCGCCATCGAAAACATCACTCAAGGCATCAGCGTGGTCGACCAGTCGCTGAAACTGGTGGCCTGGAACCGGCGTTATCTGGAACTGTTCAATTACCCCGACGGGCTGATCAGGCTTGGCCGCCCGATTGCCGACATCATTCGCTACAACGCCGAGCGCGGACTGTGCGGCCCCGGTGAAGCCGAAGTGCACGTCGCCCGCCGCCTGCACTGGATGCGTCAGGGCCGCGCCCACACCTCTGAAAGACTGTTTCCCAACGGGCGTGTGATCGAGCTGATCGGCAACCCGATGCCCGGCGGCGGTTTCGTCATGAGTTTCACGGACATCACCGCGTTCCGTGAGGCCGAGCAGGCGCTGACCGAAGCCAACGAAGGCCTGGAGCAGCGGGTCACCGCGCGGACCCACGAACTGTCCCAACTGAACGTGGCCTTGACCGAAGCCAAGGGCACCGCCGAATCGGCCAACCAGTCGAAAACCCGCTTTCTGGCGGCGGTCAGCCATGACTTGATGCAACCGCTGAATGCCGCACGCCTGTTCTCCGCCGCGCTTTCCCATCAAGAGGACGGTCTGTCCAGCGAGGCGCAGAAACTGGTGCATCACCTCGACAGCTCGTTGCGCTCGGCCGAGGACCTGATCAGCGATCTTCTGGATATTTCCCGCTTGGAGAACGGCAAGATCAACCCGGACCCCAAACCCTTCGTGCTCAACGAGTTGTTCGATGCGCTCGGTGCCGAGTTCAAGGCACTGGCTCAGGAACAAGGGCTGAAATTCCGTGTTCGGGGCAGCACATTACGGATCGACAGCGACATCAAACTGCTGCGTCGGATCCTGCAGAATTTCCTGACCAACGCGTTCCGCTACGCCAAGGGGCCCGTGCTGCTCGGCGTCCGGCGGCGCAAGGGCGAGTTGTGCCTGGAGGTGTGGGACCGTGGACCGGGAATCCCTGAAGACAAGCAGCTAGTGATTTTCGAAGAATTCAAACGCCTCGACAGCCACCAGACGCGCGCCGAGAAAGGCCTGGGACTGGGGCTGGCGATTGCCGACGGGCTGTGTCGCGTTTTGGGTCACACTTTGCGTGTAAGGTCCTGGCCGGGGCGCGGCAGTGTGTTCAGCGTCAGCGTGCCGCTGGCGCGGGCTCAAGTCGTCGCGCCAACCCAGGTCAGCGAGCTCAATGGCCATGTGCTGAGCGGCGCGCAGGTGCTGTGTATCGATAACGAAGACAGCATCCTGATCGGCATGAACAGCCTGCTGACACGCTGGGGTTGCCAGGTCTGGACCGCACGCAACCGCGACGAATGTGCGGCGCTGCTGAAGGACGGTGTACGCCCGCAATTGGCGCTGGTGGATTACCACCTGGACCATGGCGAGACCGGGACCGAGTTGATGGCGTGGTTACGAACCCAACTGGGTGAGCCGGTGCCGGGAGTGGTGATCAGTGCCGATGGCCGGCCGGAGACGGTGGCCCAGGTGCATGCGGCGGGCCTGGAGTACTTGGCCAAACCGGTGAAACCGGCGGCGTTGCGGGCGTTGTTGAGCCGGCATTTGCCGCTGTAAGGGCAGGTTTTAATCCCGTAGTGATTCAACCGACGCCTTCGCGAGCAGGCGCGCTCCCACGGTGGATCGGTGTTGCTGCCTACATCGAGTGAACATACAAAACCCTGCGGGAGCGAGCCTGCTTGCGATGCTTTCAGCTATTCAGGCAACTCGGCCAAGCCATCGACGTCGGTCATCGCTCGCTCCAACAGATCAGCCGGCAAGCTCTTGCTGGCGCGCGCTCCCAGCAGCTTCAACTGCTCACTGCGACTGACCAGGTTGCCGCGCCCTTCTGTCAGCTTGTTGCGCGCTGAGCTGTAGGCCTTGTCCAGTTGCTGCAAGCGATTGCCGACTTCATCCAGGTCCTGGATGAACAACACGAACTTGTCGTACAGCCACCCGGCGCGCTCGGCAATTTCCCGGGCGTTCTGGCTCTGGCGCTCTTGCTTCCACAGGCTGTCGATGACCCGCAGGGTCGCCAGCAACGTGGTCGGACTGACGATGACGATGTTGCGGTCGAAGGCTTCCTGGAACAGCGTCGGCTCAGCCTGCAACGCAGCGGAGAACGCCGCTTCGATCGGCACGAAAAGCAAGACGAAATCCAGGCTGTGCAAGCCGTCGAGTCGCTTGTAATCCTTACCTGACAGGCCTTTGACGTGATTGCGCAGCGACAGCACGTGCTGCTTGATGGCGATCTGGCCGATGGCATCGTCGTCGGCCGACACGTATTGCTGATAGGCCGTGAGGCTGACCTTGGAATCGACCACCACCTGCTTGTCGCCCGGTAGATAAATGATCACGTCCGGCTGGAAACGCTCACCGTCCGGCCCCTTGAGAGTGACCTGAGTCTGGTACTCGCGACCCTTTTCCAGCCCGGCGTGTTCAAGCACGCGCTCGAGAATCAACTCGCCCCAGTTGCCTTGGGTTTTCTGCCCTTTCAACGCACGAGTGAGGTTGGTGGCTTCGTCGCTCAGGCGCAGGTTCAGTTGCTGCAGGCGTTCCAGCTCTTTGGCCAGGGAAAACCGTTCACGGGCCTCGGCCTGATAGCTTTCCTCAACGCGTTTTTCGAAAGACTGAATGCGTTCTTTCAAAGGATCGAGCAACTGGCCCAGGCGCTGCTGGCTGGTTTCGGCGAAACGCTGCTCGCGCTCGTCGAAGATCTTGCCCGCCAGTTCGGCGAATTGCGCTCGCAGCTCGTCACGCGAGCCTTGCAGGTCGTTGAGGCGTTGTTGATGGCTGTCCTGCTGCTCACGCAGCTCGGCCTGGAGCGAGGCCGCTTGAGAGTCCAGACGCCGCAGTTCGGCTTCTTTGCCGGCGCGCTCGATGTTCCAGGCGTGAGCCGCATCGCGGGCATCGTCGCGCTCTATCTGTAGCAGTTCGATTTCACGGCGCATGGCGGCCAGCTCTGCCTGCTTGGCGGCGTTGGCCTGGCCAAGATCACCGATTTCATCGCGGCAGGCTTCGAGCTGAGCGTTCAAGCCGTCCTGCGCCAGTAGCGACATGGCCAGACGCTCTTCCAGCAAAGCCACCTCGGCTTGCCCCACGCTCGCCCGACGCTGGATTTGCCAGGCCAGTACCAGCAAGGGCAGTGCGGCACCCGCCAGACCCAGCAAAATGCTGGTCAAGTCCATAGCCATAGCGACTCCTGCCGATGAGATAAAGCTTGAAGGGTAACCAAGGCGTCAGGACTTGGACAGCTCAGTCTTCGACCAGGCCCAGTTCCTGTTGAGCACGCCGGTCCCCTGCCCGCGCCGCCTGGCGCAACAGATCCTGACCAATGCGGCGATCGCGGGCATTGCCGCATTCGCGGCACATCAGCTGGCCGAGACGACTTTGCGCGGCCACCACGCCTTCACGGGCAGGCTGTTTGAGCAAGCGTCCGGCGAAATGTTTGACGTTGGTGTTTTCACCCAGGCGCGGGCTATCGAGCAGCCACTCCGCCACGCGCATCGAAAAGCGTTTGGGAGGGGTAACACTGGGAGGTGTTGAGGTAGCAGAAACTGATACGGAGCGAAACTTCATAAAGCACTGTGGGGCAGATCGGAAGGCGCGCCACTCTACTCTTTTTTTCTTACAGGTAAAGCCTAAAAAAACCCGGCACGCCCGTCCTAGAGCAAGCGCTCGGGACAATCCACAGAAGCTGTGGATAACTCAGTGGACAACCGCCCTTGAACTCGCGCAAAGCCCTGTGGAATGGGGCTCGCAGTCAAACTGACGATTTTTTCACCAGTAAAAAAAAGCGATGTTTTTCATTGACTTAAATTTTCAATACAGGCACCCACTGGGGTCGTGGCGTGGATGACAGTCCGGTTACAGTCTGCGCAACTTATGTGCACAAGTACCTTCGCGGCAGTTATATCGATGCGTTTTTTCGGAGCGTTTTGTAGGCATTTTCTGGGGATAACCTTGGCAAACCCTTGTTCCAGGCGTTTGCCCGAGCGACGACCAATGGTCGGAAATGATCCTGTTATCCAGCGTGTCAGCAGGGCATGGCAATTATTTTGCTTTAACGCTTCCCTTCGCCCATTCAATTCGTTACTATCCGCGGCGTTAGTACCAAGCTGAAAGTCAATTCTGGTCGAACAAATCCTCCCGGTCAGCCTTCCCAACGGAAGCCTCTACCGAACAAGCGGGATCGACCACCTCGATGGTTTCCAGGTAAACCTTGCGCCAACACTGCCTTTGAATCGAATGCAAAGGGTGTTGCGAAGCTCACTTACTCTGACCGAACCAGCCTGCAAATTGATCAGGATCTTCACCCCGGGCCCAGAACCTTTGCCCTTGATGTGTTGCCTGCCCTCCTAAGTACCTACCTGCCAGCCCAAGCGCGCCAATTATCAGCGCTTCAAACTGGCTGCTTTGTTCCAGTCGGGTTCTTCGTTCGACCAATGGTGGTCGTCGTCACTGGAACGTTTTAATTTTGCACGGCTCTTATCCGTGTCGCTTGTAGGAACACCCAATCATGACTACTCAAATCCACACTCAGGATGCAATCCGCACCCTAACCAACGCTTTTGCTCCAATGAACTGCCTGATCATGGCCGCTCGCAAAGGCTGCTTCAGCTTCACCCTGGTCAACGAACACGGCATCGCTCGTCACAGCGAACGCCTGTACCCCGATCAATACTCCAGCGCAGAACCGCTGCAGGCCGTGATCGAGCGTACCCGTCAGGCACTGGTTGCCTGATACGCCAGAAAGACTGAAAACCTCAAAAGCCCTGCTCAAAAAGCGGGGCTTTTTATTGCCCGATATTTCTCATTGCGCAGCCTTCGACTAAGTTCCAAACGATATAACGGTTATAACTCGAAGCCGGAAATATTTTAAAAACAGGCCTTTACAGCGCGAATATGACACTACACTTCAACTCAAGCGGCTTGATCCGCTTCCGGCGAGCCTGAGTCGATCCACCTGCTGCCAACGCTCCCTTCAGGTATCGCCGCCCATTTGATGTTTCGAGGGCTTTATGGGTATCGCTGCCAGCGAACTGTGCCGTTATGTGATCCGTCCGACATTGATTTACCTCGGGCGCCATAGCGCAACTGCCGAATCCCTTCTGCTGGGCATTGCCGCCAGCCAGTCAGCCCTTGGTTCCGCCCTGCATGACCGCCGTGGACACGGCCTGTACCGAATTGCCGAACCCCGCCACCAGGCCCTCTGGGATCACTACCTGGCGTTGGACCCGGAGCGCGCGAGCCTCGTGCGCGGCCTCGCCAGTCAGCATGCCTTTCTCAGCGGGCCTCACCTGGAATTGATCGTCAACCTGCGTTACGCCACTGCCATCGCCTGGATGCTGGTAGAAGAACAGAACACTCCCCTCCCCGCCGCGGATGACTTGTTGGGAATGGCCCGAATCTGGCGCCAGACTTTTCAGCCTCAAGGACGCCTGCGCGATTTCACCTACGCCTGGCAAACCTGTGTTTCACCCCTGAATCAGGTTGCCTGCTGATCCACCGATTTCCAAAGATCCCGCAACGGGACGCGAATCTGGTCGGATTGTCCTACAAAACCGCTCTAACTCAAGCCATACAGCCTATAGCGCTGGGACGAAAATGTTGGTAATTTTCGCCCCGGTGATCACCAGGAGTTCTAATAATGAAAAAAGTAATGCTCAAAACCACACTTAGCCTCGCTGTTACCTTGGCATCCACCCAGATTTTCGCAAGTGGCTTCGCCATCAACGAACAGAGCATCAGCGGGATGGGTACAGGTTTTGCCGGGCGATCTTCCTCTGCCGATGACGCAAGCACAATTTTTGGCAACCCTGCCGGCATGTCCCGCCTCAAGCGCGAACAAGTCACCGGCGGTGCTGCATTTCTCGACGCACACACTGACATCAGCCACGCCAGCTCCAGCCCGAACAGCGGCAGCAACGACGGCGACATGGTTCCGTTCATCGCCGTGCCTATGGGCTACTACGTCAAGCCAATCGACGACCACTGGGCTTTCGGTATCGGCATGTACGCGCCATTCGGCCTGGTGACCGACTACGAGAATGGCTTCGCCGGCCGTTACTTCGGCAGCAAAAGCGAAGTCAAGATCGTCACCCTGCAACCGACTGTCAGCTACGCCTTCAACGACAAGGTCTCCATCGGTTTCGGCCCGACCATCAACCGCATCGACGGCACCCTGGAATCGAACCTGTCGATCACCCAGGCCGCTCCGGACGGCAAGGTCAAGATCAAGGGTGATGACACCGCATTGGGCTACAACATCGGTGTTCTGGTGCAAGCCACCGACAGCACTCGCGTCGGCCTGACCTACCACTCGAAAGTGAAGTACAAGCTCGAGGGTGACACCAAGGTCAACTACAACGTCCTGGGCCTGGTCGGCCAGAACCCAAGCCAGAAGTACGACGCCTCGCTGGACCTGACCACGCCTGAATCGGTGGACTTCTCGGTGACTCATAAGCTGGACGACCAGTGGACACTCTACGCAGGCAGCACCTGGACGCGCTGGAGCCGCCTGAAAGAAATCACCGTCGATAACAAAGGTGTTCCGGCCATCCTGAACGGTCAGTTCGGGACCATCACCGAAGATCAGAACTGGCACGACACCTGGGCTCACGCCATCGGCGCCTCCTACCAGTTGAACAAGCAATGGGTATTGCGTACCGGTCTGTCCTTCGACCAGGCGCCGACCAACAACGTCGACCGTTCTCCACGCATCCCGACGGGCGATCGCAAGATTTTCAGCGTGGGCGCCGGCTGGAGCCCGACCGACGACCTGACCATCGACGTAGCGTATTCGTACCTGCGTGAAGAGTCCGTCAAGGTCACCAACAGCAACGACCGTGGCCAGAACTACAACGCCAAGTATGAAAACTATGCGAATGGTTTCGGCGTAGGCGCGACCTACCGCTTCTGATGAAGCCCGGCGAGCCTGAAACGCTCGCCGCCTGAATCAAAAAAGCCCCGCTCTCTTGTACAGAGGCGGGGCTTTTTCATGGGCGTTCAATCAGGGTTGCGAGGCCAGGGCTTTTTCCACCGCGGCAATGAACTCGGGATCGTCGGGTTTGGTCAGGCTGGAGAAATTGGCGATCACCTTGCCTTTGCGATCGACCACGTATTTGTAGAAATTCCACTTCGGCGCGCTGGTCTGTTTGGCGAGGACCTTGAACAGGTGAGTCGCGTCATCGCCGCGGACTTTCTGCGGCTCGGTCATGGTGAACGTCACCCCATAGTTCACGTAGCAGACCTTGGCGGTCTCAGCGCCGTCCTTGGATTCCTGCTTGAAGTCATTGGACGGAACGCCGATCACCTCCAGCCCCTGATCCTTGTAACGCTGATTCAGAGCCTCAAGGCTTTTGAACTGTGGGGCAAAGCCACAGAAGCTTGCGGTATTGACCACCACCAGCGGCTTACCCTCAAACCGCTGGCACAGGTCGATGGATTCCTTGGCGCGCAGCTTGGGCAACGAGCCCTGCAACAGCTCCGGGCACTCGGCCGCTTGTGCCAATCCGGTAAACGCCACCAGCAACGCGGGGACTGCAATCCAGCGCATCAGCATGTCGGAGCATCCTTGATTAATGGTCACAAACGAAGTTACTCGCCCTCGCCTGTTCCTAGCAAGCGCCCATGCCCAACTGCATCAGCGCCAATCCGCCCTGATGCCAGCCCCACCAGGCCAAGGCCAGCAGCAAGGCACCGACAGCGACCACCGCCACTCGCGGCCAGAGACGGTTCATATCGCACTCAACCGGGTTTGCAGACGCGCCACCGGCTGCTCACGCACCGGCCAGTTCAGGGCGGCGGCCAACAGACTCAAGAGAATCGCTACTTGCCAGATCAAGTCATAGCTCCCGGTTCGGTCATACACCACGCCACCCAACCAGCCGCCGAGGAACGAACCGAGCTGGTGGAAGAGGAAAACAATCCCGCCGAGCATGGACAGGTTTCGCACGCCAAACAAGGTCGCCACGGTGCCGTTGGTCAATGGCACGGTCGACAACCACAGGAAGCCCATCGCCATGCCGAACAGGTACGCGGTGGTCGTGGTCACCGGCGCCCACAGAAACAGCGCAATCACCACCGCCCGCAGCAGGTACAGACCGGTGAGCAAGCGCGGCTTGGACATGCGACCGCCGAGCCATCCTGCGGTGTAGGTGCCGAAGATATTGAACAACCCGATCAGCGCCAGCACCGTGGTGCCCACTGTGGCCGGAAGGTGCTGATCCACCAGATAGGCCGGCAAATGCACCCCGATGAACACCACCTGGAAACCGCAGACAAAAAAGCCGAACGCCAACAGCCAGAACCCCGAATGGGAGCAGGCTTCCCGCAGCGCTTCAGAGAGGGTTTGTTCATGGCCGAGCACTGGCAGCGGTTTGTCCTTGAGCATGCTCACCAGCGGGATAATCAGCGCTACCAGCAGGCCCAGGACCAGCAATGCCGCGGACCAGCCCAGCCAGCCGATCAGCCCCAGCGTACCGGGCAACATGGCGAACTGACCGAAAGAGCCGGCAGCGCTGGCGAGGCCCATGCCCATGCTGCGTTTCTCCGGGGGCACGGCGCGACCGACCACGCCAAGGATCACCGAGAACGAAGTGCCCGACAGGCCGATGCCGATCAACAGGCCCGCACTCAGGGACAACGTCACCGCCGAGTCGGACAAGCCCATGAACACCAGGCCCAACGCGTACAGCACACCGCCGACGAACACCACTTTCGCCGCGCCAAAGCGATCGGCCAGCGCGCCGGTGAACGGCTGCGCCAGACCCCAGATCAGGTTTTGCAGGGCGATGGCAAAAGCGAACGTCTCACGCCCCCAGCCGAATTCGGCACTCATCGGGGCCAGGAACAGCCCGAAGCCGTGTCGCACGCCCAACGACAATGCCAGGATCAGCGCACTCCCCACCAACACCCAACCGCATGTACGCCACATCGAGGTCATTCTTATTCTCCGGTAGCGGGTATATACCCGCTTAAGATCGGAAAAACCGGCATCACGCCAGTTCGTCCAGCAGTCGCAACAAGGTTTCGCGTTTTTCGGCGCCCAGACGATCGACCAGCCGCTGCTGCGCCGCCTCCCACGCAGGCAAGGCCGCGGCCAGGCGAGCTGCGCCCGCCTCGGTCAGCCGGACGATGCGATTACGCATGTCCTCACCCTCGACCAGCGCCACCAGGCCCTCACCTTCCAGCACCCGAAGATTGCGCCCCAAGGTGCTGCGGTCCAGCCCCATGGCTTCGGCCAGGGTGGAAATACTCGGTTCATTCAGACGCTGCAGATTACACAGCAAAGAATACTGGGCAACGTTGATCCCGAAGCCATCGAGAGCGCCGTCGTAATGCCTGCTGACGCCACGGGCGGCGCGACGCAGGTTGATGCATAAACATTGGGAATCGAGCATGGTGCGTGTATATACCCGCGAGTGTGTTAAATCAAGTTACAGATGAGTTCATTGATAAATATTCGAGGTGCTTGGTCGACCGCCTTCGCGAGCAGGCTCGCTCCCACAGTGGATCTTCAGTGGACGTTAAATTTATGCAAGACGCCATCAACGTGGGAGCGAGCCTGCTCGCGATGAGGCCGGCACATCCTGCCCACAAACCATCAGACCAACGCCCATCCCACCAGCACCACCATCTCCAGCAATTCCAGCATCGCCCCGGCCGTATCCCCCGTCATCCCGCCCAATCGCCGCAGCATCACCTGCCGCAACCAAACGAACATCCCGCCCGCCAGCACAAGCGCCCAGACACCACTGAACCCTGCGATCAGCACACACGCCAACGCGCTGACTGCCAGCACCCGCTTACCCGCCAAACGCGGCAAATGATCCGCCAGCGCCTGCCCCAACCCGCCGGCACGCACATACGGCGTGGTCAGGAACAAACCCAGCATCGCGCTGCGGCCAATCAGCGGAACGATCATCAGAAAAAGACTGTGCTGCTGCTCGATCAATGCCAGCAACGCGGCGAATTTGAGCAGCAACACCAACACCAGCGTCACCACCGCAATCGGTCCGCTGCGCGGGTCTTTCATGATTGTCAGCGTGCGCTCGCGGTCGCCGAAGCCCCCGAGCCACGCATCGGCGCTATCGGCGAGACCGTCCAGGTGCAACGCGCCGCTGAGCAATACCCAAGCGCTCAGCAGAAGCGCGGCGTGAAGCAACGAAGGCGTGCCCAGTAGCAGCCAGTTCAGTGCCCATAACAGCGCGCCGAACAGCAGCCCCACCAGCGGATAAAACAGCAGCGACCGACCCAGTTCCTGAGGCGCCGGCATGCCCGGCAGACGAATCGGCAAACAGCTGAGAAATTGCAGGGCGATCCAGAAGGGCAGCATGGTCAGATCGCTTCCTTGAGGAGGACGCCTGACTCGACGCTCAACGAAAACAGCGAGCCATGCCCGACCTCGACGTTCAGCAACTGCTCACGGGGCAAACCACGTGCCTGAGCCAGCAACAAACGCATGACACCGCCATGACTGATCAGCAAGATCCGTTCACCCGCATACGCCGCGTGCAGACGCGCTACCGCCGCCAGCACCCGCGCTGAGAAATCCTCGACCGGCTCACCTTCCGGCGGCGTAAAGGCATACGGATCGGCCCAGAACAGCCCCAACCCCTCGGCGTCAGTCTCCATCAGCGCCGCCGCGCTCTGCCCTTCCCAGGCACCGAAATGCAGTTCTTGCAGATCCTTGTCCAGGTGCACAGGCAACTCCAACTGCGCACCGAGCTCATGCGCAAACCGCGCACATCGTTGCAGCGGCGAACTGATCAACCGATCCCATGGCCCTTGCTCGACCACCGCCGCGCGCATCTGCGCCCAGCCCTTGTCGGTCAGCGCATCGTCGAGGCTGCCGCGCAAACCGCCGCCCAGTTCGGTTTCCCCGTGGCGCAGAAGATCCAGTCGCAACGTCATGCCGGACGATCCGCCACCGCTGCTTCGGCGAAGGTTGCCATCTGCCCGTGAAGATCGCAGGCCAGACGCAGCAACGGCACGGCCAACGCGGCGCCACTGCCCTCGCCCAGACGCAGCCCCAGATCCAACAGCGGCTCGGCATTGAGGGTTTCCAGTACATGACGATGACCCGGCTCGGCACCGCGATGGCCGAACAACAGCCATTCGCGGCAGCCAGGGTTCAAACGCACCGCCACCAACGCAGCGACGCTGCAGATAAAGCCGTCCACCAGCACCGCAACACCCTTCTGGGCGCACGCCAGATATGCGCCGACCAGCGCCGCAATCTCAAAACCGCCGATATTGAACAGGGTTTGCAACGCATCACCGCGCTGAGCACCGTGTAATGCCAGGGCACGCTCGATGACCTGGGCTTTGTGGCTGACCCCCGCCGCGTTCAAACCGGTGCCCGGCCCGGCCAGATGCACCACCGGGCAATCGAGCAAGGCACAGGCCAGCGCGCTGGCCGCCGTGGTGTTGCCGATGCCCATCTCGCCGCCGATGAACAGCTGCGCGCCATTGGCGACCGCACGTTGCACGCTGTCGCGACCAGCCTGCAAGGCGAGTTCACCCTGGGTAGCCGTCATGGCCGGGCTTTCGACGAAATTGGCGGTACCCGCGCCGATGTTGAGGTGACGCACGCCTGGCAAATTCAACGACGGCGTTACCGTGCCGAGGTCGACCACTTCGAGGGAAGCCCCGAGCTGGCGCGCCAACACGCTGATCGCTGCACCGCCGCTGACGAAGTTGTGCAGCATCTGCCCGGTGACTTCCTGAGGGAACGCCGACACGCCTTCTGCAACTACACCATGATCGCCGGCAAAGATGGCAATCCACAGCTGATCGAGACTCGGTTTGACCTGCCCTTGCAGCCCCGCCATTTGCACGGCCACCGATTCCAGTCGGCCAAGAGAGCCAGCGGGTTTGGTCAGTTGCTGTTGACGTGCCTGCGCCTGCTCGACGGCTTGCGCGTCGATCGGCTTGCACGGGTTCAGCCACCAGGATTGAGTCATAACGCGGTTCCTTTCAAAGTCAGGGGCAGGCCGGCGACGGTCAGGACGACTCGTTGGCAGCGCTCGGCCAGGGCTTGATGCAGCCAACCGGCTTCATCGACATAGCGGCGAGTCAATTCGCCCAGCGGCACGACACCCATTCCGGTCTCGTTGCTGACAAAAATGATTTCACCCGGCAAGGAGGCCAGGCAGTCCAACAGGGCTTCGCGTTCGACGTTGAGACGTTCGGCATCGTCGAGCATCAGCAGATTGGTCATCCACAGGGTCAGGCAATCCACCAGCAGGCAACGCTCGGCGCGGGCGCTTTCGCGCAATACGCGGGCGAGTTCGATTGGCTCTTCGATCAACGCCCATTCGGCTGGACGACGGGCCCGATGATGGGCGACCCGTTCGTTCATTTCACCGTCCAGCGGTTGGCTGGTGGCGATGTAAGTCACTTGGAGGTGACTGTCTAACGCAAGTTTTTCAGCCAGTCGGCTTTTGCCGGAGCGGGCGCCGCCGAGGATCAGTTGCAGCATGGTTCATTCCTTAAATATGCGGTGTAGCTGCTGGCCTATTCGCGGACAAGCCTCGCTCCTACAGGGCTGAGCCGCTCTTGACCTTGTAGGAGCGAGGCTTACCCGCGAAAGCGTCCTCTCAAAAACCGCAGAGCTCACGCAACAACGCGGTATCCAAATGCTTCTCCACCAGATCCGCCAACCGCTCGATATCCCGCTCGCGCAACCCGTGGTAATCCACGTCCTGCACCTCCTGCAAACCCGCCCAGCGCAGCAGCGCACTGCACGCCGCCGGGGATTCAAACAGGCCATGCAGGTAGGTGCCGAAAATCTGCCCGTCAACACTTTGCGCGCCATCGCAGCGACCATCGTCCAGCTGCACCGCAGCGTTTTCCAGCGCTGGCCCGGTGGTCACCCCGGCATGGATTTCATAGCCACTGACCTGCGCATCCTCCAGCGCCAGACGACCGCGCACATTGCGCAATTGCTTCTCTTCTTCGAGCTGTGTTTCGAACGCCAGCAAGCCCAGGCCAGCACTGGAACCCGGCGCGCCTTCGAGGCCCAGCGGATCGTGCACCTGCTCACCGAGCATCTGCAGACCGCCGCAAATCCCCAGCACTTTTCCGCCATAACGCAGATGGCGATTGATGGCCGTGTCCCAACCATTGGCCCGCAGGTACGCAAGATCACTGCGCACACTTTTCGAGCCGGGAAGAATGATCAGATCAGCCGGCGGGATTGCCTGGCCGGGGCCGATGAATTGCAGGTCGACTTGCGGATGCAGGCGCAGCGGATCGAAATCGGTGTGGTTGCTGATGCGCGGCAGCACCGGCACCAGCACTTTGAGCACGCGTTCAGCCTTGTCGGCCTGGCGCTGATCGATGCCGTCCTCGGCTTCCAGGTGCAAATCCATCACATACGGCAGCACGCCGATCACCGGTTTGCCGGTGCGCGCTTCCAGCCAATCGAGGCCGGGTTGCAGCAAGGCGAGGTCACCGCGAAAACGGTTGATGATGAAGCCTTTGACCCGCGCCTGCTCGGTCGGCGACAGCAGTTCCAGTGTGCCCACCAGATGCGCGAACACCCCGCCACGATTGATGTCGGCGATCAACACCACCGGACAATCCACCGCTTCGGCAAAGCCCATGTTGGCAATGTCGCCGGCACGCAGATTGATCTCGGCCGGCGAGCCCGCGCCTTCGACCATGACCACCGGATACGCCGCGCTCAATCGTTCATGGGAAGCCAGCACGGCTTGCATGGCGATGGCTTTGTAGTCGTGATAGGCGACGGCGTTCATGGTCGTGACCGCGCGACCATGGATGATGACCTGGGCGCCGGTGTCGCTGTTGGGCTTGAGCAGCACCGGATTCATGTCAGTGTGCGGTTCCAGGTTGGCCGCCTGGGCCTGCACCGCCTGGGCGCGGCCGATCTCGCCGCCGTCGGCGGTCACGGCACTGTTGAGGGCCATGTTCTGCGGCTTGAACGGCACGACGCGCACGCCCTGACGCGTGACCCAGCGACACAACGCCGTCACCAGCGTGCTTTTACCGGCGTCGGAGGTGGTGCCCTGTACCATCAATGTTGTCATTGGGCTTCCTTCACGAAGGCTTGAAGCGCTTGCTCAAGACGCAGCCAATCGGCTTCATCCGCCGGCAAGCCGAAACGCACGCTGCTGTTGTGGGCGAACAGCCGCAGCAAGATGCCGCGCCTGGCCATGAACTCGTGAAGCGCTTCGGCATGCTCGGTCATCAGCCATTGAAACAAGGCGCAGCCACCCTGCGGCTGCAAACCATACTGCCCAAGCAAAAGTGCCAGGCGTTTGCCGGCCTCTTCGCTGCGCGCGCGCTGCCTTGCATGGCCTTCGGTGTCCAGCAAACAGGCTTGGCCCAACACCCGTGTCGGCCCGCTGACCGCCCACGGGCCCACCTGCTCGGCGAGCAACTTGAGCAACTTGCGCTCAGCCAGCACAAAGCCCAACCGCACACCGGCCAAGCCAAAAAACTTGCCGAAGGAACGTAGCACGATCAGGCCGACCTGATGGGCAAACGGCGCGAGGCTCAACGCCGGCGTGTTGTCCATGAACGCTTCGTCCACCACCAGCCAGCCGCCGCGCGAGGCCAGTCGGGCATGCCAGTCGAGCAAGCGACTCGGGCTCAGGCTCAAACCTGTCGGGTTGTTCGGGTTGACCACCACCAGCACGTCGAGGCTGTCGATATAGAAGTCGACTTCCTGCTCCAGCACCTCGCGCACGATGTAACCATTGCTGCGCCATGCGTGCGCGTGTTCGGCGTAACACGGCGACAGCACGCCGACCTTACCGGCCCGACGCAAACGCGGCAGTAACTGGATGGCCATTTGCGAACCGGCCACCGGCAGCACCTGTCCGGTGCCGTAATAATCGCAAGCGGCCTGCTCCAGACCATCATCGGTTTCCGGCAAGCGCGCCCAGGCGCGCAACGGAATGTCCGGGATCGGGAAGGGCCACGGCGCGAGGCCGCTGGACAGGTCCAGCCAGTCAGCTTCGGCAATGCCGTATTCGAGCGCGGCCTTGCGCAGGCGACCTCCGTGCTCAAGCATAGAATTCAGCTCCCACGCAGAGAATCAGCAGCCATAACCATACCCCGCGCTGAACCAATTGCCAGCCACGGTCGATGGAATCGGCATCCGCCGGCACGCCTTCGCCCAGTTGCGGACGCTGATGCAACTCACCGTGATAGATCGCCGCCCCGCCCAACTCGACGCCGAGCGCACCGGCACCGGCCGCCATGACGGGCCCGGCGTTGGGGCTGTCCCAGGTCGGGCCCTGGGTGCGCCAGCATTTCAAGGCCAGCCGGGTTTTGCCCAGCAGCGCGTAGGTCAACGCCACCAGGCGAGCAGGCAGGTAGTTGAGGACATCGTCGATCTTCGCCGCCGCCCAACCGAAACGTTCGAAGCGTTCGTTGCGGTAACCCCACATGGCATCGAGGGTGTTACTCAAGCGATAGAGCACCACACCGGGTGCACCGGCCACGGCAAACCAGAACAGCGCAGCAAATACTGCGTCGCTGCCGTTCTCCAGGACAGATTCAGTGGCGGCACGGGCCACTTCGGTTTGATCCAGTTCACTGGTCTGACGGCTGACCAAATAACCCACGCGCTTGCGGGCTTCGTCCAGATCATCGCTGCGCAAAGCCTTGGCCACCGGCTCGACGTGCTCACCGAGGCTACGCATGCCGAGGGCGCAATAGAGCGCGAGAATCTCGACAATCCAGCCCACATATGGTGCCCAGGAAAAAGCCGTGGCGAGCAAGGTCAGCGGCACGACCGCGATCACCCACGCGGTGACGCCATGGCTGCGCCAGCCACGTCCCTCACCGTTGAAACGTTGCTCGATGCGGTCGGCAAAACGGCCGAACGCCACCAGCGGATGCCAGCGTTTGGGTTCACCCAGCAGCGCGTCCAGCGCAACCGCGGCGACGCTCAATAACGCCACACTCATTGACTCACTCCCCAATAATTTTCATACAGCAACTCACTGAGCGGACGCGCCTGCGCCCACCCTTCGAGTACCAGCATCGGCGCCGCATAGAATTCCTTGACCGGGCCGAGGCAAAGAACCGCCAACGGCTTGGCCCCGGGTGGCAAACCCAGCAGGTCCGCCAGCGCTTGCGGTTCGAACAGCGACACCCAGCCCAAGCCCAGACCTTCGGCGCGGGAGGCCAGCCAGAGGTTCTGGATCGCGCAGGACAGCGAGGCCATGTCCATTTCCGGCAAGGTGCGACGACCGAAGATGTGGCGCTCGCGATCGTCCATGAGCGCGGCGACCAACACCTCGGCGCAGTCGTTGATGCCTTCGACCTTGAGCTTCATGAATTCGTCAGTGCGCTCGCCGAGGGCTTCGGCGGTGCGGATGCGTTCTTCTTCCACCAGTCGCTGGATGTTGCCTCGCAGGGCCCGGTCGCTGATGCGGATGAAGCGCCAGGGCTGCATCAGTCCGACGCTCGGGGCCTGGTGGGCGGCTTCGAGCAGACGCCGCAATAACTCGGGCTCGACGGTGCCGCCGCTGAAGTGGCGCATGTCGCGACGTTCGGCGATGACTCGGTAGACCGCTTCGCGTTCGGCTTCGGAGAATGCGTTGTCGGTCATGGCCTCTTCGCGAGCAGGCTCGCTCCTACAGGGGTTAGGTGATCCATTGTAGGAGCGACGGTGCGACGATTCGGCCTGCTCGCGAAGACGGCATCAAGGTCAGGCGCAAAAAGCGCGGCGACTGCGGTGGGGTTGGACGGAAAATAAAAATGCACATAAGAGGCGGTCATCCGCCCCTCACGGTAAACCGCCTCCGCCCCACGCCCGCCGTTCGGACTGAGTCCACGGGCAATCGGCTCAAGTTCGGTGCTGGTCAACGAATGGTGATAGGTGTGCCCACGCAGTGAACCTTCCGGCAACTCAACCGCTTGCAACGCCAGCGCGGCCAGACGCTTTTGCATCACCGCATCACCTTTGAGCAAGCCCACCAGTTCGGCGCGAGTACCCTCGACATCAGTCAACGAATCGAGCAGGTACAACATCCCGCCGCACTCGGCCAGCAACGGTTTGCCTGCGGCATGATGGGCGCGGATCGCGTCGAGCATCGAGGTGTTCTGTGACAGCGCCACATGGTGCAGTTCCGGATAACCGCCCGGCAGATAAAGGCTGTCAGCTTCCGGTAGATCAGCATCGCGGATCGGCGAGAAGAACAGCAGCTCGGCGCCCATGGCCCGCAACAAGTCCAGGCTCGCGCCGTAGGTGAAGGCAAACGCTTCATCACGGGCCACGGCAATTCGGATGCCTTTAAGCAAAGGCTCGGCGGCGATCACGTCGGGCCCGGCGAACTCCACGGCAGGCGGCAGCGCCACATCGCAACTGCTGGCCAGCGATTCGGCCGCCGCATCGAGGCGCAGGTCCAGATCATTCAACTCGCTGGCCTGGACCAGACCGAGGTGCCGACTGGGCAATTCGATCGCGGTTTCCCGCGACAAGGCGCCGTACCAGCGCAAGCCTTCCGTCAGGCTGCCTTCGAGCAATTGCGCATGACGCAGCGTGCCCACGCGGTTGGCCAGTACACCGGCAAACGGCAAGTCCGGCTGATACTTCGCCAACCCCAGCGCCAACGCACCAAAGGTCTGCGCCATGGCCGTGCCGTCGATCACGCCGAGCACCGGCACACCGAAGTGCCGCGCCAGGTCGGCACTGGACGGCGTGCCGTCGAACAGGCCCATGACGCCTTCTATCAGGATCAGGTCGGCTTCCCCGGCCGCTTCCCATAACAGACGACGACTTTCCTGCTCGCCGACCATCCACATGTCCAGTTGATACACCGGCGCACCGCTGGCGCGCTCGAGAATCATCGGGTCGAGAAAGTCCGGGCCACATTTGAACACGCGGACCTTGCGCCCCTGATTGCGGTGCAAACGGGCCAGCGCAGCGGTGACGGTGGTCTTGCCCTGACCGGAGGCCGGCGCGGCAATCAATACCGCCGGGCAATGACGATGACTATTCATAAAGTGCGGCTCACAACTCGACGCCTTTTTGCGCTTTGATGCCGGCCTGGAACGCGTGCTTGATCACGCCCATGTCGGTGACTGTGTCGGCCAGTTCGATCATCTCTGGCTTGGCGCCGCGACCGGTGACCACCACGTGTTGCATCGGCGGACGCGCCTGCAAATCACTGAGTACCTGATCGAGGTCGAGGTAGCCGTGCTTGAGGGCGATGTTCAACTCATCCAGCACCACCAGACCGATCGACGGGTCACGCAGCAGTTCCTGGGACACCGCCCATGCGGCCTCGGCGGCGGCGATGTCACGCTGGCGGTCCTGGGTTTCCCAAGTGAAGCCCTCGCCCATCACATGAAAACGCACCTGCTCCGGAAAGCGGCGGAAGAACAGCTCTTCGCCGGTGCTGTTACGGCCCTTGATGAACTGCACCACGCCGCACTGCATGCCGTGGCCCATGGACCGGGCGAGCATGCCGAAGGCCGAGCTGCTCTTGCCTTTGCCGTTGCCGGTCAGCACCAGCAGCAGGCCGCACTCGTTCGGGGAGTTGGCGATGCGTTCGTCGATCACCGCTTTTTTGCGCTGCATGCGCGCCAGGTGGCGTTCGTCACGATCAGGGGAATCAGTCATGGGGAGCTCTCCGTTGAGGCTGGATAACGGCGGGCAGGCACAAGAATAGACGGCAACAAGCCTGGCATCGCCCACCGTGATGCCGTTGGATGAATCAGGCCGGTCTCCGGGCTCATGAGCGGCTTGCGCCGGACTGCGCGCCTTCCCATATCGACAGTCGACACAGTGGCTCAAGACGCAGTCTTTACTCATTTACCGTTGCGGGGGCAGCGCCGGGATCATGACTCTTCGTCGCTTGAAGAGAGTCACTCACCGGCTTCCCTGTTTCACTCTGTCGGCTTCGCCACAGAGCACCTGAAACAAGCCGCGAAGGTTAGAGGGTTGGGGGGGGAGCGTCAATTGAAGACAGGGCACGGATTCTCGATAGACTGCCGCCCATCAATAACCTGACGTCAATCTTGCGCCATACTGCCAGCAGTGATATCAAAGCGCCATAAACCCAACAACACAATTACAAGGGTGAGCGACATGCAAGGCATGATCATCAGTAATCCGAAGCTGGAATTCCTGCGACCGGTGCTGGAACGCTGGTTTGACTGTATCGACCGCTTTAACGCCGTGCGCGGCGATAACGACACGCCTTATTGGTACGACGAGAAAGCCAACCTTGGCCTGCTCTGCGCCGCGGCCTGGATGGCGGAAATGGTCACGCTGCAACAAACGCCGACCCGTAAACAGAACGAAGAAGGCGAACGCAACAGCCGCGCCGACCTGTTTATCGCCACCGCCGAAGAACGCGCCTACCTTCAGGCCACTCAACGCTGGCCGAAGGTCAACAGCCTGAACCTGAGCCAGGCGCTGCAGGACATCACCAGCGACGCCAAACGCATCAGCTACGCCAGCGACCTGAAACTCGGCTGCCTGTTCGTTGCGCCACAAAAGGCCCAGCAGAGCGCGACCCCGGAAGAACTCCAGGACATGGTCGACGACCTGCAAAAGGAACACAGCTGCGCCGTGGCCTGGTATTTCCCGTACGCCTATCGCAAGTTGCGCAACGAAGCCGGTCACTATCACCCCGGCATCGCCGTGCTGCTCAAGGAAGCCCGCGGCTGACCGGTTGAACCATCGCGCGTCTAAGCTTCTCTATGACTAAGTCAATGCATTCATAGGGAAGTCCAGCATGCGCAAGCCTCAGCTCGTTCTCGTCATCGCGCTCGCCGGAGGGCTCGCCGCCTGTGGTGAAACCTCCAGCCTGCAAGTCTCCGACGGCACCGGCCCGTCACCCAAGCTGCCCGAGCCGAACAAGACCCTGATCCCGACGGTGAATATCGCCCCGGCGATCGGCTGGCCGGAGGGTGCAAAACCCACCGCTGCGGCAGGCACTCAGGTAGCGGCATTTGCCGAAGGGCTCGATCACCCGCGCTGGCTCTACGTGCTGCCCAACGGCGATGTATTGGTGGCGGAAACCAATGCCCCTCCCAAACCCGATGACGGCAAAGGCATTCGCGGCTGGGTGATGGGCAAAGTCATGGGCCGTGCCGGCGCCGGCGTCCCTAGCCCCAACCGCATCACGCTGCTGCGGGACAAGGACCACGACGGCATCGCCGAAACCCGCACGGTGTTCCTGGAAAACCTCAATTCGCCCTTCGGCATGACCCTGGTCGGCAATGACCTGTACGTCGCCGATACCGACCGCTTGCTGCGCTTTCATTATGAAAATGGCGACACCGCAATCAAGTCGCAGCCGATCAAGGTGGTCGATCTGCCGGGCGGCACGCTGAATCACCACTGGACCAAAAACGTCATCGCCAGCAAGGACGGGAGCAAGCTGTACGTCACCGTCGGCTCCAACAGCAACGTCGGCGAAAACGGCCTGGATCAGGAGGAAGGTCGTGCGGCGATCTGGGAAGTGGATCGCGCCACCGGCAATCACCGGATCTTCGCCTCGGGGATTCGTAATCCGAACGGCCTGGCCTGGGAACCTCAGACCGGCGCCCTGTGGACGGCGGTCAATGAGCGCGACGAAATCGGCAGCGACCTGGTGCCGGACTACATCACGTCAGTGAAGGACGGCGGGTTCTACGGCTGGCCCTTCAGCTACTACGGCCAGCACGTCGATATCCGCGTCGAGCCGCAAAACCCTGATCTGGTGGCCAAGGCCATTGCCCCGGATTATGCGGTCGGCCCACATACCGCATCGCTGGGCCTGTCGTTTGCCGAGGGCAACACACTTCCCGCGCAATTCAAGGAAGGCGCCTTCATCGGCCAGCACGGCTCCTGGAATCGCAAGCCGCACAGTGGCTATAAAGTGATTTTCGTCCCGTTCGCGGGTGGCAAGCCGACCGGTCAACCGGTTGATGTACTGACAGGCTTCCTCAACGAAGATGAAAAAGCCATGGGTCGGCCCGTAGGCGTGGTGATTGATCAGCAGGGCGCTTTGCTGGTGGCCGATGATGTGGGGAACAAGGTGTGGCGCGTTTCGGCCGCTAAATAGCCACCGTGTAGGAGCGAGGCTTGCCCGCGAAGGCTGTAGGACAGGCAACATCAATGTTGGATGTGCCGACGCCCTCGCGGGCAAGCCTCGCTCCTACAAGGATCAGCGTTTACGACAGAGCGTGAGCCCATCACCCAACGGCAACAACGACAGATCCACACGCACGTCATTCTTCAAGGCGCGATTGAGCGCCTGGATGGCTCGGGTGTCTGCACTCTCGGGATTCTCCTCAAGCACCCGCCCACTCCACAGCGTGTTATCGAACACCGCCAGCCCGCCGACGCGCAGCAGACGCAGTGCATGCTCCAGATAGTTCGGATAGTTGGACTTGTCGGCATCAATGAAGATCAGGTCGAACGCCTCCGGCTGATCCAGCATGGCGAGCGTTTCCAGTGCAGGGGCCAGCCGCAGGTCAATTCGCTCGGCCAGCCCCGCTTCCTGCCAATAACGGCGTGCGATAGCGTTGTAGTCGCCGGGAATGTCGCAGCAAATCAGCGAACCGCCCTGCGGCAATGCAGCGGCCATGCACAGGGCGCTGTAACCGGTAAATGTACCGACTTCCAGCAAGCGCTTGGCACCAATGAGTTTGACCAATAACGCGAGGAACTGCCCCTGCTCCGGCGCTACCTGCCAGCGCGCCATTGGCATCGCCTGGGTTTCGTCGCGCAAGCGCTTGAGCAGCGGCGTTTCCCTCAGGGAAACGTCGAGCAGGTATTGATACAGGGCATCGTCGAGATTGAGAGTGCGAGCGGTCATGACAACCTCTTCGGACAGGACGCTACGGATTACGCGCCAGGTGTTCAGGCTGCAGAACGCGCTTGGCGCTCAGATAAGCCTTCTGCCAGTAAGCCTTGGACAGGCTGTCGAGCTTCACCGTGCCGCCAGTGGCCGGCGCATGAACGAAGCGACCTTCACCGACGTAGATACCGGCATGACTGACCTGGGATCCGCCATTGGTGGCGAAGAAGATCAAGTCACCGGTTTGCAGGCCTTCCTTGCCGACGTTGGCCGCCTGCATGCTGATCATTTCGCGGGTGGTACGCGGCAGGGAAATACCGGTGACGTCATGGTAGACGTAACCGATCAGGCCGCTGCAATCGAAACCCGAATCCGGCGTGTTGCCCCCCCAACGATACGGCGTGCCCACCAGGCCCAGCGCGCGGAACAGCACGTCTTCTGCCTCGGGGGAAAAGGGTTGCGGGTTACCGAAAACAATGGGTGCACGAACCACCGGCGCAGGCGGCGGTGTGCGACTGGCGCAGGCGCTGAGCAGCGCTGCGAAGAACATGATTGCGAGGCGGGCCGACATCGTCATAAGCAGAACATCCTGATCTGGCTGCGGCTTTTTCTGCCGGGAAGGCAGAAAAGAAAACCGCCTGCGCAGGACGCAGGCGGTTTGCCATCAATAATAGATCTGGATTCTAGCGGCTATGGGCCAAACTTCAAGTAAGACTTTAAGTTCGCCTTACAAAGTGTCCGCCTACTTCGTTGCGAAGAGCTAGTTGTCGCCACCCACGTGGCGACAGGTTAAGCCTTATTTGCGTGCAGTGACCACGGTCGGAGCCATCGCGAGGGCACGTTTGGCTTCGATGAAGGTCTTGCTCCAGTAGCTGTCGCCCAGGCTGTCGACCCGGACACCACCGCTTTTGCGGCTGCTGGAGTGGATGAACTGGTTGTCACCCAGGTAGATCCCGGCGTGACTGACACGACCACGACGACCATTGGTGGCGAAGAACAGCAGATCACCCGGCTTCAGCGCGCTGCGAGCTACCAGCGGAGCGTCGACGTTGATCATTTCGCGAGTGGAGCGCGGCAGGTTCATGCCGGCTTCTTCACGAAACAGATAACCGATGAAACCGCTGCAATCGAAGCCAGCCTCGGAGGTGCCGCCGAAACGGTAACGGGTACCGATCAGGGACATGCCACGCTCGAGGATGCTGTCAGCCAGAACCGGAAGCTGGTACGACTTGCCATCGGCGAAGTTTGCCAGTTCTTTATCGGTGGCTAGCTCTTCCTGGAAAAGAACGGAAGAAGACTGCGCAGTAACTGAATTCTTGACCTGCTGTTGTTGCTCTTGCTGAGTCACTGGGGAGTGGGCAGCGCAACCGAACAACAGGGTGACGAGTGCGAGAGGCACGAGGGGTGCGAAGCGCTTTAGCATGGGCACGACCGTGGCTGATAGTTGTAAAGAAGCCGAGACTATGCCCGCTATCATCCTCATTTGCAAATTCAATCGAACTTTATGTGACTTCCCGGTTTCGCGATTACATCTAAGCGCTTAAGCCCCATTTAGACACTCGCGCAGCCTGCACCCTGCAGGAAAGCGGATTTTCTGGCGCCTGAAATATGCCAAAAACCCCCGCCAAGCTTAGGTTTTACCAGCCTAGGGTTTCTTTCAGGAAAGGAATCGTCAGCTTGCGCTGAGCTTGAAGGGAGGCCTGATCGAGACGCTCAAGCAGCTCGAAAAGCGCGCTCATGCTGCGGGTACCGCGAGTCAAAATAAAATGCCCGACTTCATCGGTCAGGTGCAGGCCGCGACGGGATGCACGTAGTTGCAAGGCGCGCAATTTGTCTTCGTCAGAGAGCGGACGCATCTGGAAGATCAGTGCCAGGGTCAGGCGCGATTTCAGGTCAGCCAGTTTCACCGGCAGTTCGCGCGGCGAGGTTGATGCAGCAATCAACAGACGCCGACCGCTGTCGCGCAGACGATTGAACAGATGGAACAACGCCTCTTCCCAATCCGCCCGGCCGGCCACGGCCTGCAAATCATCCAGGCAGACCAGTTCGTATTGTTCGAGGTTGTCGAGGATCGAGATGCCGCGGTCCAGCAGCTCGGCCAGCGGCAGATACACCGCCGGCTCCCCCAGTTGTTCGAAGCGCAGGCAGGCGGCCTGCAACAAGTGCGTGCGCCCTACCCCGTCCTTGCCCCAGAGATAAATCAGGCTTTCTGTCCAGCCGGCGTCGGCTTCGCATAGCCGCTCGACATAGCCGAGTGCAGCGGCATTGGCGCCTGGGTAGTAATTGATAAAGGTAGCGTCATCACGCAGACGCACACCTAGGGGCAGCTGAATCGGTTTCATGCTGACTGAACAGTTCCAAAGGAACCGTTAGTGGCCTCTGTGTAAAGTTTGCGAAGTTTATACCCGTGAGGCGGGTCGCACAATGCGACAGACCACAAGCAAAATCAAAGGTTTGCGTTAACGCCCTGGTTTCATGACAGTTTCTTTGGCGGCGCATGTGACAGCCGCGCGAGGGATACGGGCCAACCTGGCATGGAACCAGGCCGCCCGCCACAGGACTTCAACGACTCTTACAGCTCCGGTTCGTCGACACCACTGTAGATATCAGAATCCTTATACAAATCATGCACATGGCGCACCAGCACCATGATCACCGCCGCCACCGGCAACGCCAGCAACACGCCGGTAAAGCCGAACAGTTCGCCCCCCGCCAGAATCGCGAAGATCACCGCCACCGGGTGCAGACCGATACGATCGCCCACCAGCAACGGCGTCAGCACCATGCCTTCCAGTGCCTGCCCGACCATGAACACCGCAACGATGCCGATCATGGGATACAGATCGCCACCGAACTGGAACAGGCCGGCGATCAACGCCGCGCCGATCCCGATGACAAACCCCATGTACGGCACAATGGCCGCCAGGCCTGCGATCAGACCGATCAACAACCCCAGCTCCAGCCCCACCAGCATCAAGCCCGCAGCGTAGATCACGCCCAGCGCCAGCATCACCAGCAACTGCCCGCGCACAAATGCCCCCAGCACTTCATGGCATTCGCCCGCCAGGGTCACCACGCGTTCTTCACGATCACGGGGAAGCAGGCTGCGGATCTTGGCCATCATCAGGTCCCAGTCCCGCAGCAGGTAGAAACTCACGACAGGGATCAGCACCAGATTCGCCAGCCAGCCGATCAACGCCAGCCCGGACGCCGTCGCCTGACTCAGCACCACCCCGACGATGTCGGTGGTCTGGCCCATGTGTTCGCTGATCGCGGCCTTGAGCTTGTCGAACTTCCAGAAGTTATCCGAGAGTCCGAATTTTGATTGCGCCCACGGCAGTGCAGTGTGCTGCAGCCAGTCGAGCATCTGCGGCGCCAGTTCATACAAGCGAAATAACTGCTTGGCGAGCATCGGCACCAGCACCAGCAGCAATGTGGTGAAGATCAAGGTGAACAGCGCAAACACCGCCACTACGCCCCAGGTGCGTGACAGACCGGCCTTTTCCAGCCGATCCACCAGCGGATCGAACAGATAGGCCAGCAGCAACGCGACCAGAAAGGGCGTCAGGATCGGATGCAACAACCAGACAAACACGCAGAGCAGAACCACCCCACCCAACCAGAACCAACGCCGCGTATCCGCCATGTACCACTCCATATGCATCTATATAAAGAAAGAAAACCTTACCAACGGAATCTCAGCTGTGGCACCGGTGCCGGGGTTGGTGCAACGACCGGCGCCGCACCCTCGGCTGGCTGCGCAGGCGCTGCCGGTGCAGGCGCCTCACCGGCTGGAACTTCCTGCAACTTCGCGAGGGACAGCTGCGAACGTAACTGCTCGGCGCTGCCACTGACCCGATAGAGAATGCGCTCGCCATCAACCGTTTGCAGGCGCGCCCTAAAAGGCTCCAGCAAGCGTCCAAGGGCGGCGTAGCGTTCCAGGTTCATGCCCTGCACTTCCAGCAATTGTTCGCCCGAAGCGCCCGGCTTGACGACAAACCGCGGTGCCAGGCGTTCACTGACCGCCAGCATCACCGCATCGGCCACAGCAGCCTGATCCGCCCCTTGTACGCTGCCCGCCTCTTTCTTGTCGCCCAGCCACATGTTCCATTTGGCCTGCCACTGGCCGCCCTCTTCCCGGGCATGCACCGCGAGCAAGGCATCGGCGTTGTAACGGTCCGAGGCAGCGCGCAACGGCGTTGCATCTGCCCCTTCAAGGTTGGGTGCCGTAGCCACCAGTTGCTCACTCAGGTCCGCCAACGGCAACCGCAACGGCAGACCACGATGCTGGGCTGCGCGACGCAACGGCGCGGCGCTGGACTGGCCATCGCCCACCAGGCTCGATCCCTCGGCGGAGTCGTTCAACCACCAACTCAGGATCGACGGCCGATTCGTCCCCCACAAAGACAACCCGGCGCGGCGCAAGGCTTGTTCGGTGCTGGCCGGGTCGAAATCGACTTTCAGCACTTCCGGCGGACCGGCGTCGAAACCGTATTGACTGATGATCTGTTGCGGGTCTTTGCGCAGCGCCGCCAACCCCGGACTTTGCGCAGCCTTGGGATCACCGGTCAGGCGCAGCACCAGGGTGTCCAGCGCGCGCTGGGTCGCCTGGTCGCGCTCCTCTGACGATTGACTGCTGACAGGCTCGCGCACTTGATACAGGCCTTTGACGGTTTCGGCATGACTCGCCAGGCTGACCAGTGAAAAACAGCCTGCAAATAAAAATCTGGAAAAAAAACGCATGGGAGATTCCTGACGACGAGAGCGGCTGGAACAGACCGCATGAAGATGATCGAGCAAGGCTGTGACCACATCCCTGCGCAAAACATTCACCACGATCTGACTAAGTTTTTCGCACTGTCATAACGATAGACGGTTAATCGCGATACCTTATACAGCCATCGAGGCGGCGACCAACACGGGCAATAAAGGTTTTTTTCAGCCGATATGCCCCTGCCGTCGGCGTGAGGATGGCCGCTGCCCTTCAAGCCTGATAAAATCGCGCGCCTTCGCAGACCGGCAACAGCCGGGCACCCTGAAATTCGTGCAAGGCGCTCGCCTTCGTTTATTTCAGCGGTCCCACTGGACTCGGTCGTTACCCCTGAATCCCCCCTAAAGGCCTGGATCATGAGCAAGCAACCCTCCCTGAGCTACAAGGACGCCGGTGTAGACATCGACGCCGGTGAAGCATTGGTCGAACGCATCAAGAGCGTCGCCAAGCGCACTGCGCGCCCGGAAGTCATGGGCGGCCTGGGCGGTTTCGGCGCCCTCTGCGAAATCCCGGCCGGCTACAAGCAGCCCGTACTGGTTTCCGGCACCGACGGCGTGGGCACCAAGCTGCGCCTGGCGTTGAACCTGAACAAGCACGACAGCATCGGCATCGACCTGGTGGCCATGTGCGTGAACGACCTGGTGGTCTGCGGCGCCGAGCCGCTGTTCTTCCTCGACTACTACGCCACCGGCAAGCTGAACGTCGAAACCGCGACCCAGGTCGTGACCGGCATCGGCGCTGGCTGTGAACTGTCCGGCTGCTCCCTGGTCGGCGGCGAAACCGCTGAAATGCCTGGCATGTACGAAGGTGAAGACTACGACCTGGCCGGCTTCTGCGTCGGCGTCGTGGAAAAATCCGAAATCATCGACGGTTCGAAAGTCGCTGCCGGCGATGCCCTGCTCGCCCTGCCGTCTTCCGGCCCGCACTCCAACGGCTACTCGCTGATCCGCAAGATCATCGAAGTCTCCGGTGCCGATATCGAAAACATCCAGCTCGACGGCAAACCGCTGACCGACCTGCTGATGGCCCCGACCCGCATCTACGTGAAACCGTTGCTCAAGCTGATCAAGGACACCGGCGCGGTCAAAGCCATGGCCCACATCACCGGTGGCGGCCTGCTGGACAACATCCCGCGCGTACTGCCAAAAGGCGCCCAAGCCGTGGTTGACGTCGCAAGCTGGACCCGCCCTGCCGTGTTCGACTGGCTGCAAGAGAAAGGCAACGTCGACGAAAACGAAATGCACCGCGTGCTGAACTGCGGCGTGGGCATGGTCATCTGCGTGGCTCAAGAGCACGTTGAAACTGCCCTGAACGTCCTGCGTGAAGCCGGCGAGCAGCCATGGGTTATCGGTCAGATCGCCACCGCTGCCGAAGGCGCAGCCCAGGTTGAACTGAAGAACCTCAAGGCTCATTGATGTCCCAGACCTGTGATGTGGTGGTGCTGTTGTCCGGCACCGGCAGTAACTTGCAGGCCCTGATCGACAGCACGCGGACCGGCGACAGCCCGGTCCGCATCGCCGCGGTGATTTCCAACCGCGCCGACGCTTACGGCCTACAACGCGCCAGGGACGCGGGTATCGACACCCGCTCCCTGGATCACAAGGCTTTCGAAGGCCGCGAAGCCTTCGATGCCGCGCTGATCGAACTGATCGACGCCTTCAACCCCAAACTCGTGGTACTGGCCGGTTTCATGCGCATTCTCAGCGCTGACTTCGTGCGCCACTACGCGGGTCGCCTGCTCAACATCCATCCCTCGCTGCTACCCAAATACAAAGGGTTACACACTCATCAGCGCGCGCTGGAAGCCGGCGACACGGAACATGGCTGCTCCGTGCACTTCGTCACCGAGGAACTCGATGGCGGACCACTGGTCGTACAGGCAGTAATACCGGTAGAGTTGCACGATTCGCCGCAGAGTCTGGCGCAGCGAGTCCATGTTCAGGAACACCTGATCTACCCGATGGCTGTACGCTGGTTTGCCGAAGGCCGTTTATCGCTCGGTGAGCAAGGTGCTTTACTGGATGGAAAGTTACTCGCGGCCAGCGGCCACTTGATTCGAAACTAGGAGATTTTATGCGTCGCGCCCTGCTCTTCGCTTGCGCTCTGTTTGCCCTGCCTTTCGCGCAGGCTGCAGACCTTCAACCTTTCTCCGCCAGCTACACCGCCGACTGGAAGCAGCTGCCCATGAGTGGCACGGCTGAACGCAGCCTGACCCAGGGTGCCAACGGTGTCTGGAAGCTCAGCTTCAAGGCCTCGATGATGATCGCCAGCCTGACAGAAGAAAGCACCCTGACCCTGGACAAGGACACGTTGCTGCCCCAGTCCTACCACTTCGAACGCGGTGGTCTGGGTAAAGCCAAGAAAGCCGACCTGGACTTCGACTGGACCAACAAAATGGTCACTGGCACCGATCGCGGTGATGCGGTCAAGATCCCGCTGAACCGTGGCATGGTCGACAAATCCACCTATCAGCTGGCCCTGCAACACGATGTGGCCGCCGGCAAAAAAAGCATGAGCTATCAGGTCGTCGATGATGGTGAAGTCGATACGTATGACTTCCGCGTGCTGGGTTCGGAGAAAGTCGACACCAAGGCCGGCCAGATCGATGCGATCAAGGTCGAGCGCGTGCGCGACCCGACGCAAAGCAAGCGCATCACCGTCCTGTGGTTCGCCAAGGATTGGGATTACCTGCTGGTTCGCCTGCAACAGGTCGAAACCGATGGCAAGGAGTACAACATCATGCTCCTCGACGGTACGGTCAACGGCAAGGCTGTCAAAGGCAGCTGATCCGGGTCTGAACAAAAATCCGGAATCCCTCAGGGATTCCGGATTTTTTTATGCCTGCTGAACGTCAAATCCGCGCCAGCGCCTGAGCCAGGTCAGCGCGCAGATCCTCGACATCCTCGACCCCCACGGACAAACGCACCAGCGCATCGCCGATCCCGAGTTGTGCACGAGTGTCTGCGGGGATGGTGGCATGCGTCATGATTGCCGGATGCTCGATCAGGCTTTCCACCCCGCCCAGGCTCTCGGCCAGGGCAAATATCTGCACATTTTCAAGGAAGCGTCTGGCGCCAGCCAGGTCGCTGTTCAGGTCGAGGGAAATCATCCCGCCAAATCCACGCATCTGCTGCCGCGCCAATTCGTGCTGCGGGTGCGACGGCAAGCCCGGATAGTAAACGCGTGCCACTTGCGGCTGACGCTCCAGCCATTGCGCCAGCTCCAGCGCGTTACTGCAATGACGCTCCATGCGCAACGCCAGGGTCTTCACGCCGCGCAGGGTGAGGAACGCGTCAAACGGCCCGGCGATGGCACCTACCGCGTTCTGCAAAAAGCCCAGGCGCTCGGCCAGTTCGGCGTTCTGCCCGACCACCGCAATGCCGCCGATCACGTCGGAGTGGCCGTTCAGGTACTTGGTCGTCGAGTGCACCACGATATCGAAACCCAACTCCAGCGGGCGCTGGATCCACGGGCTGGCGAAGGTGTTGTCGGCGACACAGAGGATGCCGCGCTCGCGACAGATACGCGCAATGGCGGCGAGATCAGAAAGGCGCAGCAAAGGATTGCTCGGCGTCTCGACACAGACCATCCGCGTGTCGTCCTGCAACGCCGCTTCGAAGGCGGACAGGTCGGTCAGGTCGACGTAGCTGAAGCGATGCCCGGCGCTGCGCTGACGGACTTTGTCGAACAGACGGAACGTCCCGCCGTACAGGTCGTTGCCGGAGACGATGTGCGCGTTGGCATCGAGCAATTCGAGCACCGTGGAAATCGCCGCCAGCCCGGAGGCAAAGGCGAAGGCCCGGGTGCCGCCCTCAAGGTCCGCCACGCAACGCTCCAGCGCAAAGCGCGTCGGATTGTGCGAGCGGCCATAGTCGAGGCCCTTATGCACGCCGGGGCTTTGCTGCAAGTAAGTGGAGTTGGCGTAGATCGGGGGCATCAGCGCCCCGGTGGAAGGATCCGGCGTCTGTCCGGCATGGATCACTCGGGTGCCGAAGGCGCGGGGCGCGCCGGATTCATCGTGCTGACTCATGTAAGCGATCTCCGTAAGTGATTAAGCAGGTCGACTCGCGTAATCAGGCCATGGAAGCCCGAGGCGTCGGCGATGATCGCCACCAGCCCACGATCGAGTTCCGCCTGCAGTTCGGCCAGGCTGGCGTTTGCCGGCAGGGTTTGTAACTTGTCAGTCATGGCGCTGGCTACGGGCATGCGCAAGTGCGAAGCGTCTTCGTGCACGCCCAGCAGAATATCGGATTCGTCGATCACGCCGACCAGCCGCTTGCCGTCCGCCAGCACCGGCAATTGCGAGACATCCGCCAGGCGCATGCGCTGGAAGGCGGTGAGCAGCGTGTCGTCGGGGCCGACGCTGATGACGCGGCCATCCTCGAAACGCCGCGCGATCAGGTCGCGCAGATCGCCGTAGCGCTTGTATTGCAGCAGGCCCTGATCGTTCATCCACTGGTCGTTGTAGACCTTCGACAGGTAACGGGTGCCGGTGTCGCAGACGAAGCTGACCACCCGTTTCGGCTCGGTCTGCTCGCGACAGTAACGCAACGCCGCCGCCAGCAAAGTGCCAGTCGAGGAACCGCCGAGAATGCCTTCGGCGCGCAGCAGTTGACGGGCGTGATCGAAGCTTTCCTCGTCGCTGATCGAATAGGCGTGGCGCACGCTGGAAAGGTCGGCAATCGATGGAATGAAGTCTTCGCCGATGCCTTCCACCGCCCATGAACCGGCCTTGCCGAGGGTGCCGCTGCGGCTGTACTCGGCCATCACCGAACCGACCGGATCGGCCAGCACCATTTCCAGGTTCGGTTGCACGCGTTGAAAGAAGCGCGTCAGCCCGGTCAGGGTGCCGGCCGAACCGACGCCGACGACAATGGCATCCAGATCATGCTGGGTCTGTGCCCAGATCTCCGGCGCGGTGCTGCATTCGTGGGCCAGCGGATTGGCCGGGTTGTTGAACTGGTCGGCGAAGAACGCATCGGGAATCTCCTGCGCCAGCCGCGCCGCCACGTCCTGATAGTAATCGGGATGCCCCTTGCCGACGTCGGAACGTGTGATGTGCACCTCGGCGCCCATGGCCTTGAGGTGCAACACCTTCTCGGTGGACATTTTGTCCGGCACCACCAGCACCACTCGATAGCCTTTGGCACGGCCGACCAAGGCCAGGCCGAGGCCGGTGTTGCCGGCGGTGGCTTCGACGATGGTGCCGCCGGGTTGCAGACGGCCATCGCGTTCGGCGGCGTCGATCATCGCCAGACCGATGCGGTCCTTGATCGAACCGCCGGGGTTCTGTGATTCGAGTTTGAGAAACAGCGTACACGGGCCGGTATCGAAACGGCTGACGCGCACCAGCGGCGTATTGCCAATCAGTTCAAGCACGGCAGGGCGGGAGTCGTTTGGCATGTCGTTACCTCGCTGCGAGAATCCGCACTGGATGGACAGCAACCGGCATCGGGTCTTCGTGCGCCAGTCACCAGTAATGCCTCGCAAGGAACATAGGCAGGGAATGCGCTATCCGCAACCGTGCGCAGCCAACCGGTAGCGTCGCAGCCTTAACGGTTGCGCGGCAGAATCGACAGAAAATTGTCCCGCGCGACTTTTCTCGCCACCTGCTCAGGCAAGGCGTCGAGAAACGGGTCGAAGCTGCGCATTTCCTTACCCAGCTTGTTGAAACGTCCCACCACATCAGAGCCGAGCATGAAGCGATCCGGGAAGCGCTCCACCAGTCCCAGCCAGGCTTCAGAAGGCTTGCCCTGCTCATCCAGCAGGTAAGGCGTCAGCATGCTCCAGGACAGGTCGATGTACAGATTGGGGTAGGCCTCGAGCATTCGGCTCAGGGTCGGCAACAGAAAATCCAGTCGGGTTTGATGCCGATGGACCTCGGCGCTGGTGCCTGCGTGCGCCCAAATGAATCGTGTATGCGGATGATTACGCAACGGCTCCTCGACTTCCGACAGGTACAGCGGATTTTTCTCACGCTTGGAGGTGATGTTGGAGTGCAGCATCACCGGCAAGTCGTTCTCCGCCGCGAGGTGATAGATCCGCGTCATCGCTTCGTTGTTGGCCCGTGGCGTGTCGCCAGCGGTCAGCGCGGTCAGGTCATCGTGCCGGGTAAACACTTCGCCGATCCCCTGCCACAGCCCCGGATTGAGATCGAGCATTCGCTGGATGTGCGCTGCGGAGTTTTTGTCGTTGGGGTTGAAACCGGACAGGAACGGGTGAAAGCGCTGACGCTGCTCGGGGGTCAATTTGTTTACCGCTGCCGCGACGATCACATCCGTCGCGCTGTACCAATAGGCATCGGCGTCATCACCGGCGTAATAGCGCGGGCGCTTCGGTTCGTCTTCGTGCCATTTCTTCGCCACCGGGATCCCGGAAATCATCACATGATCAATGGCATTGTCGTCCATGGCCTTGAGCAATGTCGGCATGCCGGCGGTTTCCTGAAAAAAGTCCACGTAATGCAGGTGCGCATCGCTGTAGGCGTATTCGCGTGCATTGACGTAAGCACTGGATAGCACCAGCAAACAGGAAAGGCTCAAACGGAACAGGGGCACGGGCATTCTCCGGGGGCAGGAAAGACGTAGACCTTTGCACACTCAAGACGGTTCAGCCGGTAAGAAAGTGGAACGCGCATCGTCAGGAATGCTCTATAACTTCGAGGTCTGTTTTGATCGAATGACTTTTTAGCCTGGGAGGCTCCCAATGACCGTTACCGTCAATACCGTTTCCGCCGAAGGTTTTCGCCACAGCGTCCAGATCGATGACCACGAGCTTTTTGCCGATGTGCCGACCACGTCTGGCGGCGAAGGCTCGGCCCCTGAGCCACACGACTACTTCGACGCGGCCCTGGGTGCCTGCAAGGCCCTGACACTGAAGCTGTACGCAAAGAAGAAAGACATTCCGCTGACCGGCGTCACGGTTGAAGTCAAACGTGACAACAGCGAAGAGCAGAAAGGCAAATATGCCCTGCACGTCAAACTGACCCTCAAGGGCGTGCTCACCGACGCCCAGCGCGACGAGTTGCACCGCGTGGCCGACCGCTGCCCGGTACACAAGCTGATGACCAGCACCGAGGTGAGCATCGAAACCCATCTCTCCGAAGGTGCCTTCAGCCAATAGCGGCAAGGGCTGCGCAAGCGGGTTATGCTCCACGCGTCACCCGCTCAGCCTGGAATGCACCATGAACACGCCACTCGTGATCCGCCCTCGCGCCGAAGATGTCGAGGGCCAACCGATTCTGCGCCCGCTGCCGTCAGCCAAATGCCGCAGCGTCGGGCCTTTCGTCTTTTTCGACCACATGCTCGAAACCCGTTATGCGGCGGGAACAGGCATGAACATCCGTCAGCACCCGCACATTGGCCTGTCCACCCTCACGTATTTGTTCGAAGGAAAAATCCAGCACAAGGACAGCCTCGGCTCCGATCAGGTGGTCGATGCCGGCGATGTCAGCTGGATGACGGCGGGCAGTGCAATTGCTCACGTTGAACGCACGCCTGAAACCTTGAAGCAAAGCGGCTTCACGATGCACGGTTTGCAGGTTTGGCTCGCCTCCCCCAAGACGCAGGAACAGGGGCCCGGCCACTACAGCCATCATCCGGCGGCGACGTTGCCGGTCAGCGATAACCTTGGCGTGAAGATCCGCATGATTGCCGGGTCAGGCTTTTGCCTGGAATCGCCGGTGCCGGTGCTTTCTCCCACGCTGTATGCGGAATTGAACCTGCAAACGGCGACCACCTTGCTGATCCCGACCGAGCATGAAGAGCGGGCACTGTACGTGCTCAGCGGCGACGCACAGCTTGATGGCGAGCTGCTGGAGCCGCATGCGCTGGTGGTGCTGCCTGTCGGAGAGGAAATGACGTTGTTCGCCGAGAGCGACTGTCATGCCGTGCTGTTTGGCGGGGCACCGCTGGACGGGCCGCGGCGAATCAACTGGAATTTTGTGGCGAGCGATCCGGCGGCGATCGATGAAGCGCGACGACGCTGGGCGGCTGGGGATTGGCCGACGGTGCCGGGGGAAAGCGAGCGGATCGAGCTGCCTTAGCATCGTCGGTAGCAGTAACACCGCCATCGCGAGCAGGCTCACTCCTACAAGGGAGAATGCATTCCAATTGTAGGAGTGAGCCTGCTCGCGATGAGGTCGGCCCTGACACCGAGAGTGTCAGGGCGGAATCAGCTATCAGTCTTTAAAAACTTCATCCAGCAGATTGTGCATCGAAGTAAACGCCCGAGCCGCCGTCTTCGCGTCATACATCATCTTGCCCGGCACATTCGCATGCGGGTCAGTAAACGAATGCACCGCGCCGCCGTAACTCAGCAGTTGCCAATCCACGCCCGCCGCATTCATTTCCTCTTCAAACGCCGGCAATTGCTCTTTCGGCACCAGCGGGTCGGATGCACCGTGCAACACCAGCACCGAGCCCTTGATGGTTTTAGCATCGTTGACGTTCGGCGTATCCAGCGTGCCATGGAACGAAACCGCCGCTTTTACCGGCGCGCCCGTGCGGGCCAGTTCCAGTGCGCAGCAACCGCCGAAGCAGAAACCGAAGCTCGCCAGTTTCGAGGTATCAACCGCCGCCTCGCCCTGCCCTTGCAACTGTTCGAACGCCGCTTGCATGCGCTTGCGCAGCAAGGCGCGGTCGTTCTTGAGCGGCATCATCGCTGCACCCGCCTCGTCGCCATTCTGTGGACGCACCGACTGGCCGTACAGGTCGGCGATCAACACCACATAACCCTTGGCCGCCACCGATTTGGCGATCTCCTCGGCACCGGCGCTGACACCCATCCAGTTCGGCGCCATCAACAGACCGGGGCGCGGGCCTTTGTGGTCGGCATCGAACGCCAGACGGCTTTCATACGACTGGCCATCAAGCTGATAAGCGACGGAACGAACAGTGATTTGGCTCATGACTAACTCCCAGTAAAAGGCACCAGAATGAAAAAACCCGCCGAAGCGGGTTTTTTTACAACTCGGTTAAACCGACAGTTCAACCAGCAGCTTGTTGAGGCGGCGCACATACGCGGCCGGGTCTTTCAAGCTGTCGCCGGCTGCCAGTGCCGCCTGATCGAAGAGAATGTGCGACAGGTCGCCGAAGCGCTCGTCGCTCTGCTCGTTGTCGAGTTTCTCGATCAGCGGGTGAGCCGGGTTGAATTCGAAGATCGGCTTCGAATCCGGAACCTTCTGACCGCTGGCTTCGAGGATCTGACGCATCTGCATGCCCAGGTCCTGCTCGCCGATGGCCAGGATCGCCGGGGAATCGGTCAGACGGTGGGAAACCCGTACTTCGGCGACGGATTCGCCCAGTGCAGTTTTCAGACGCTCAACCAGGCCCTCTTTGGACTTGGCGACTTCTTCCGCAGCTTTCTTGTCTTCTTCCGAATCCAGGTTGCCCAGGTCCAGGTCACCGCGCGCCACGTCGACAAAGCTCTTGCCGTCGAAGTCGCTGAGGTAGCTCATCAGCCACTCATCAATGCGGTCGGTCAGCAGCAGCACTTCGATGCCTTTCTTGCGGAAGACTTCCAGGTGCGGGCTGTTTTTGACCTGCGCGTAGGTTTCGCCGGTCAGGTAGTAGATCTTGTCCTGACCTTCCTTGGCGCGCGCCAGGTACTCGGCCAGCCCCACAACCTGCTCGCCTTCTTCACCCTGAGTGGAGGCGAAACGCAGCAGGCCAGCGATTTTCTCTTTGTTGGCGAAGTCTTCTGCCGGGCCTTCTTTCATGACCTGGCCGAAGTTCTTCCAGAAGCCTTTGTATTGCTCAGGCTCGTTCTTCGCCAGTTTTTCCAGCATGTCCAGCACGCGCTTGGTCAGCGCCGACTTCATGGAGTCGATGATCGGGTCTTTCTGCAGGATTTCCCGCGACACGTTCAGCGACAGGTCGTTGGAGTCGACCACGCCTTTGATGAAGCGCAGGTACAGCGGCAGGAACGACTCGGCCTGATCCATGACAAATACGCGCTGTACATAGAGCTTCAGGCCTTTCGGCGCTTCACGCTGGTACAGGTCGAACGGAGCACGGGTCGGCACGTACAGCAGCGAGCTGTATTCGAGCTTGCCTTCGACCTTGTTATGGCTCCAGCTCAGCGGATTTTCGAAGTCATGAGCGATGTGCTTGTAGAACTCCTGGTATTCCTCGTCCTTGATCTCGGTGCGAGGACGAGTCCACAGGGCGCTGGCGCGGTTGACGGTTTCCCATTCAACTGCAGGCTTCTCTTCACCTTCGACAGCTGCCACTTCTTTCGGCAACTCGATCGGCAGAGCGATGTGGTCGGAGTACTTCTTGATGATGTTGCGCAGACGCCAGCCATCGGCGAATTCGTCTTCACCGGATTTCAGGTGCAGGACGATACGGGTGCCGCGCTCGGCTTTCTCAACGGTGGCAACTTCAAAATCGCCTTCACCTTTGGACGACCAATGCACGCCTTCGCTGGCAGCAGAACCGGCACGACGGCTGAACACGTCAACTTTGTCAGCGACGATGAAGGCCGAGTAGAAACCGACACCAAACTGACCGATCAGGTGCGAGTCTTTCTTCTGATCGCCAGACAGGTGTTTCATGAAATCAGCAGTGCCGGATTTGGCGATGGTCCCCAGGTGGGTAATCGCGTATTCACGGCTCATGCCGATGCCGTTGTCTTCGAGGGTGACGGTCTTGGCGTCCTTGTCGAAGCTCACACGGATTTTCAGTTCGGCGCCACCTTCCAGCAGTTCAGGCTTGGACAGGGCTTCGAAACGTAATTTGTCGACAGCGTCAGAGGCGTTCGAGATCAATTCGCGAAGGAAAATTTCCTTGTTGGAATACAGCGAATGGATCATGAGGTGCAGCAGTTGCTTCACCTCGGTCTGGAAGCCCAGGGTTTCCTTTTGAGTTTCCACACTCATGGTCATCAAACTCCAATCAGATGGCAGTGGCCGCGACCTGAAGGGTCGGCGGCGGGTTGTCATCAGAGTTTGGGGCTGAGTTCAGGATTTCAAGGGCTCTTCAATTTTGAAATGACCGCGGGCGGTGGCAATCGGCTCGGCTTCGGTGGTTTGCCAGGCTGTAATCGCCACGTTTGCCACGCGTCGGCCCTGGCGGCAAACCTGACATTTGGCCCACGTATCGCGAAACTGCCCGGCTCGCAGGTAGTCGAGGGAGAAATCGATGATCTTCGGTACACCGGGCGAGCCGGTGAAAATCAGCAGGTGCAGCGCTGCGGACAGCTCCATGAACCCGGCGATCACCCCGCCATGGATGGCCGGCAGTAAAGGGTTACCAATGTTGTCCTTGTTGGCCGGCAAGCGAAACAGCAGCTCATCCCCGACACGGGAACACTCGATGCCGATCAGTTTGGCGTAAGGCAGCAGGTGCAGCAGCGAGGCATAGTCCCCCTGCGCGTGGGCTTGCTGGAGTTGCTCCTTGAAAGAGTCAGTCATTTCGCACCTCCGGCGATTGCACCGCCAAAACCCTTGGCGCCTTTGACGGCTTTGCCCATGCGCATGAACGTGCCGACGACATGGGCGATGGGCTGCTCGGGATCGTCCTGGTAGGCAAAGCCTCGGGCGAAGATCACGTCGGTGGTCACCCGGTAGCATTGGGCGAAACCGTAGACATCCTTATGAGGCTCGGCGGCGTGCATGTAGTCGATGCGCAAATCGAGGGTCGGGCAGACTTCAAATTCGGGCAGGACGCAGAGGGTCGACATGCCACACGCGGTGTCCATCAGCGAGGTCAAAGCCCCGCCATGGATCACACCGGTCTGCGGGTTGCCGACGATTTGCGGGCTGTACGGCAGGATGACCGTCAGCCCTTCGTTGCTGGCGCTGTGAACCCGCAAACCCAACACCTGACAATGCCTGAGTGCCGAAAGAAATCGCGTCGCGCGCTCAAAAACGGGGTTTTCGGCCATGTGATAAACACTCTTCTTAATAGTCGGAAATCGTATTCGGCGTATTCGTAAAAGTTCCCGCAGGAATATTCTTATATATCTGAACGATTTGAGGAACTTAACCTTGGGGGCTGTGCTCGAAAGGCCAGTAGATATTTTCCATAAGGAGATACACCCCATGCGTAAGACTTTAGCTATTGCCTTGATGTTGACCGCTTCCCTCGGTCTCGCTGCTTGCGATAAAAAATCCGAGGACAAAGCTCAAGATGCTAACCAACATGCTGAGCAAGCTCAGGAAAAAATGGGCGAAGCTCAGGATAAAGTGAACGAAGCTGCGAAAGAAAACGCCGAAGCTGCCAAAGCTCAGGCCGAATCGAACAAAGCCGCTGTTCAAGAGTCGGCTCCAGCCGCTCCTGCTGAAGCACCTAAAAACTAAAACAGTTTTTAGCGTGATAAAAGAAAACCCGCCAAGTGCGGGTTTTCTTTTGTCTGTCATTCGACCCTTTAGAGCAAAACAGTTCTAAAAGTCGGACTAATCATCAACAGCAACGAACACACTAGTCCGACGATCCATACCAGGCTGCGCTGCCAGGCAAGATCCGCCCAATAGCACAGTAAATAAATGATTCGGGAAATCACAAAGATGATGGCCAGCGAATCGATCAGCCACCCCGCCGTCTGCGTGGTGTGCGCCATCAACACCCCCACCGCAAACAATATGAACGCCTCGAAGCTGTTTTGATGCGCCGCCACTGCACGGGCGCCGAAACCTGTGAGTTGCGCCTGTTGCTGACGCGGCAGGTGATTGTTGTAACCGCCCTGCTCTTTCATGGCCTTGGTCACGGGCATGCGGGCCACGTAGATCAGCAAGGCGCTGATAAACACGCACCAGAACGGAATACTCATCAAGCGGCCTCTTTATTGGCTTCGGGCAATGGCGCCTCTGTAGGGGTATAGACCATCACATCGAGAACGTCGGAATGAAACTCCCGGCGATACAACACCAGCACCACGCCAGCACTCATCAACATGAACAGCCATGGGCTGACGAACCAGGCCAGCATGGTCATGCCAAAGTAGTAAGAACGCAGGCCAAAGTTGAACTGGTTGGCCGCCATGGAAATTACCCGGGCGGCTCGGGCGGCGAAGGCTTTGCGCTCTTGTTCGGACACGTGACGTTCGCCAATCATCGGCGCCGACCCGATCAAAATGGCGGCGAAGTTGTACTGGCGCATGCACCAGCTGAAGGTGAAGAACGCATAGACAAACACCAGCGCCAGGCACAGTAACTTGATCTCGGACATCCCCTGCGACGCCTGTTGCACCATTGGAATATCCGCCAGCAACGACACGGCCCGTTCCGACGCACCGAGTACGGTGAGAATGCCAGCCAGGATAATCAGCGTGCTGGAGGCAAAGAACGAGGCGTTACGCTCCAGGTTGCCGACCACGCTGGCGTCGGCGATGCGGTTGTCGCGCAAGAGCATGCGGCGCATCCAGTCTTCACGGTACAGGTGCAGCACACTGGCCAGGCATGCGGTGTCGCGGCCCTTCCATGAGGCATAGCGGGTGTAACCGCCCCAGCAGATGACAAACCACAGCGCGGCAACGATGTGGATGATATTGGCGTGGATGAACGACATGCAGGTCCTTAAACGTGGGCTGAAGCTGAGTTTTCAATACGAATTGGCTGTGCAAGGCAACCACTACCTCTCGCGTTTAACGTTACATAAGCGCTTGTTCAATGCAAAGTCGAAAAAGGGCGCACTTCATTAAATTCTATCGATTGAACATCATCAATAGCTGTCATATTTGACAGCTATTCAGTCTTATTTTTACCGGTTAGCCTCCAAGGTATCGCTCGTAGCCTCTTGAACTTTATCAATCGGCACCTGGAGAATTCCTATGCTCAGCCCCCAAAAAAAATCAGCCGCGGCTCCTGATGAACAATGGCTTGATCCGTTTTTTGGGGAGGCTGGCGTAGCCTATCAATTTTCTGCAGGAAGTGACCCACTGCAAATTGTTTCCAGAAGACCCGACGAGAAGTTACTTCTGGCAGGCGGCGTCTACTGGGAAGGTCATCAAGACTTCCAGCTTGTACAACTGCTGGAAGATGGCAGCCGGGATCCTGATTTTGCGGATGACGGAATACTCAAGGGCGGGTTTAAGGTTGGATCTCGGGCCTCTCTACACGGCGCCCAACTTTACAAAGATGGGAAGATCCTGGTCATTGGTACACACCGCGACGATATTGAGTATCTTGCTTTCGCGCGCTTTCTCGAAAACGGCAAACCTGATTACACGTTTGGCGATGAAGGTCTGGTACTGAATCCCTACCCAACCCACTTGAGTAACCTGGCCGTTTCAACCAGACCCCATCTTTCAATGACTCAACCAACCTCCAACACTGCAATCGGTCCAAATGGCGAGATCATAATGGCGGGTTGGATGAGCATCTTTCGATACGACCCAGACGGCAAACTTGATCTGTCATTTAACGGAAGCGGTAGCATCAATGTCGATTTCGTCATCCATGCAGTCGGCGCGTCCGCTGATGGCGCCATTACTGTCGTCGGATCCAGCTCCGTAGGCTTTAGCCCTCAGAACGAAGGTATCGTCGCCCGCTTCAAAGCTGATGGAACTCCAGACAATTCCTTTGGGACGAGCGGCATCACGAAAATCCGCATCGACGAAGCCGATACAGTATTTTCAGGCCTGTTACTGCGCGAAGATGGCAGTACGTTCGTGACTGGCTCGTTGGACCGAACCCCGAACGATGTTTGGGGCAACGGCCGCCGGGGAGTGCTTGCAGCGTTTAATGGAAATGGTTGGCCAAATCTTGTTTTCAACGGTGGCAAAGCGGTGGTGTCCGAGTTGCCATCAAGCGCAGCCAACGCATGGTCCGACATTGGCGGAGACCCTGCACATGGAATTGTCGTCGTTGGCCTGTCAGGCGCGAGAAGCAGAGAGAGTACGCTGATCGCCCGTTATGAGGCTACGGGAAAACTCGACATCACGTTCGGCGACGAAGGCTTTCTGAATACCCGCTTTGGAAAAGATTACGAGTTCTGGAAATCGGTGGTTGTGCAACCCGATCAAAAAATCATTGCTTCGGGTGACTGCCGGTATTTTTTTGACAGGGCGACTGTTGCGCGGTTTCTAGCCACCAGAGAGTAGTAACTGGTGATAAAAAAATGCCCGGTATCGATTGATACGGGGCATTTCTATAGCGACTCAAGACCCGCTTGTGGCGGGCCATGAAGCAACTTAAGCCAGCACTTCTTCGCGCTTGCCCAGCAGACGATCGCAAACCACCGCAACCACCAAGGTCATCACCGACGGCACCAGCCACGCCAGACCTTGCTCGCTCAACGGCAGGTGGGACAGCTGAGCTGGCATCCAGTCCGCCAGCCCCGCCCCCTTGAGCGCATCGATCATGCCGAAGATGAACGACACCAACATCACGGGGCCAACGATACGGCCCTGTTCATGCCAGAAGTCTTTGCAGAAGCTCAGCGCTACCAGGGCGATGCACGGCGGGTAAATCGCCGTCAGTACCGGGATCGAGAACGCAATCAGCTTGGTGAGGCCCAGGTTGGACACAAACAGGGAGAACACGGCGAGGATGATGACCAATGTCTTGTAGGACAGTGGCAGCACACGGCTGAAGTATTCGGCGCATGCACACGTCAGACCGACCGCGGTGACCAGACAGGCCAGGGAGATCAGCACCGCCAGGAAACCGCTGCCCAGCGAACCAAAGGTGTGCTGAACATAGGCGTGCAACACCGCGGCACCGTTGGCTGCACCGGCCGCCACTTCATGACTGCCGGAACCGAGACGAAACAGGCTGACATACACCAGCGCCAGGCCCACGCCGGCAATCAGCCCGGCAATGATCGCGTAGCGGGTGATCAGCGCTGGTGACTCGACGCCACGGGAGCGGATCGCGTTGACGATGACAATGCCGAACACCAGCGCGCCAAGGGTATCCATGGTCAGGTAACCGTTGATGAACCCTTGGGAGAACGGCGCCGCGACATACTCAGGCGTCGCCACGCCGATGTCACCGGCAGGCAGCGCGAATGCGGCGATGCCGAGTGCGGCCAGGGCGATGATCTTCAGGGGGGCGAGGAAACGTCCTACGGTATCCAGCAAACGGCCCGGATAGAGCGAAATGAAGAACACCAGCAGGAAGTACACCGAGCTGTAGAGGAACAGCGCCAGCGGGCTCTCGCCGGTCAGCGGCGCCAGACCCACTTCGAACGATACGGTCGCGGTACGCGGCGTGGCGAACAGCGGGCCGACCGCGAGGTAGCACGCAGCGGCCAGCAGGCCGCCGGCGATTTTGCCGATCGGGCTGCTCAAGGCATCCATCGCACCACCGACCTTGGCCAACGCAACCACGGTGATCACCGGCAAACCGACTGCCGTGATCAAGAAGCCTAGCGCCGCCATCCAGACATTGGGCCCGGACTGCAAACCGACGATAGGCGGGAAGATGATGTTGCCAGCCCCGACAAACAGGGCAAACGTCATAAAACCAAGTGCCAGGATGTCCTGACCTTTCAAGACTTTCATTAAGGAAATACCACACTACTGAATCGGAATTTAGAGAGGGATTTCCCTGAGGGGTGAGGGAAATGCTGTCGGTCCGTATAGGACTGACCCGTTTAGCGCGACGCTTCCTTGTGGGACGCAAACGCAAAAATGGCGGCTAGCCTAACGAATTTGCCCGACAAACGCACTGTTAAGGGGCGATCTATCCGATACGCGACATTTCCGTGTCGCGTTTACATATCTAATTTACCTAAGAAGAGCCCCGTGGCGAGGGAACTTGCTTCCGCTCGGCTGCGCAGCAGTGGTAAATCCATTGCATGCGGCGTACCGGACAATCTTCGACGGCCTGTTTTGGGGCCGCTTCGCAAGCTCCCTCGCCACAAAAAGCACTGCAAATATCTAAACACCAGAAACGACAAAGGCCACCCGAAGGTGGCCTTTGTTTGGTGAAGCGTCAGCTAAGCGCGAGGCTTATTTGATCGCCCAACCGGTCAGCTCGGACAATGCCTTGCCGATGTCTGCCAGCGAACGCACGGTTTTAACGCCTGCGTCTTCCAGGGCAGCAAACTTCTCGTCTGCAGTGCCTTTGCCGCCAGAGATGATTGCGCCAGCATGGCCCATGCGCTTGCCCGCAGGGGCAGTCACACCAGCGATGTAGGAAACAACCGGCTTGGTCACGTGTGCCTTGATGTAGGCAGCCGCTTCTTCTTCAGCCGAACCGCCGATCTCACCGATCATGACGATCGCTTCGGTCTTCGGGTCTTCCTGGAACAGCTTCAGGATGTCGATGAAGTTCGAACCCGGGATCGGGTCACCACCGATGCCGACGCAAGTCGACTGACCGAAACCGGCGTCAGTAGTTTGCTTCACAGCTTCGTAGGTCAGGGTGCCGGAACGGGAAACGATACCGACCTTGCCTGGCAAGTGAATGTGACCTGGCATGATGCCGATCTTGCATTCGCCTGGAGTGATCACGCCTGGGCAGTTAGGACCGATCAGGACTACGCCCAGCTCGTCGCACTTAACTTTAGCGTCCAGCATGTCCAGGGTAGGAATGCCTTCGGTGATGCAGACGATCAGCTTGATGCCGCCGAAAGCAGCTTCCAGGATCGAATCCTTGCAGAAAGGAGCCGGAACGTAGATCACGCTGGCGGTAGCGCCAGTGGCAGCTACAGCGTCTTTCACGGTGTTGAACACTGGCAGGCCCAGGTGCTCGGTGCCGCCTTTGCCTGGAGTTACGCCGCCAACCATCTTGGTGCCGTATTCGATGGCTTGCTGGGTGTGGAAACTACCTTGCGAACCGGTAATACCCTGGCAGATAACTTTGGTGTCTTTATTGATCAGGACGCTCATTATTTGCCCTCCGCAGCTTTAACGACTTGTTGAGCAGCGTCGGTCAGGCTGGTAGCAGCGATGATGTTCAAACCGCTTTCTGCCAGTACTTTAGCGCCCAGCTCAGCGTTGTTGCCTTCAAGGCGAACAACAACCGGGATTTTCACGCCGACTTCTTTCACAGCGCCGATGATGCCTTCGGCAATCATGTCGCAACGAACGATGCCGCCGAAGATGTTGACCAATACTGCAGCGACGTTAGTGTCGGACAGGATGATCTTGAACGCTTCGGTAACGCGTTCTTTGGTAGCACCGCCGCCCACGTCGAGGAAGTTGGCTGGTTTGCCGCCATGCAGGTTGACGATGTCCATGGTACCCATGGCCAGGCCAGCACCGTTGACCATGCAACCGATGTTGCCTTCCAGCGCTACGTAGTTCAGTTCGAACTTGGCAGCGTGCGCTTCGCGCGGATCGTCTTGCGACGGATCGTGGAAAGTCTTCAGCTTAGGCTGACGGTACATGGCGTTGGCGTCGATGTTGATCTTGGCGTCGAGGCAATGCAGATCGCCGTCAGCCTTGATCACCAGCGGGTTCACTTCCAGCAGAGCCAGGTCGTGATCCTTGAACAGCTTGGCCAGACCTACGAAGATCTTGGCGAACTGAGCAACTTGCTTGCCTTCCAGACCCAGCTGGAATGCCAGCTCGCGACCCTGGAATGGCTGGGCGCCAACCAGTGGATCGATCGTGGCTTTCAGAATTTTTTCTGGAGTGTCGTGAGCGATTTTCTCGATGTCCACGCCACCTTCGGTGGAAGCCATGAACACGATGCGACGGCTCGAACGGTCAACGACAGCGCCCAGGTACAGCTCTTTAGCGATATCAGTGCACGATTCAACCAGGATCTTGGTGACTGGCTGGCCATTGGCGTCAGTCTGGTAAGTCACCAGGCGCTTGCCCAGCCACTGCTGTGCGAATGCCTTGGCGTCTTCTTTGCTGCGAACCAGCTTTACGCCGCCCGCTTTACCGCGACCACCAGCGTGGACCTGGGCTTTGACAACCCACTCGGTGCCGCCGATTTTGTCGCAAGCTTCTGCTGCTGCTTCCGGGGTGTCTACTGCGAAACCCTGGGATACTGGCAGGCCGTACTCAGCGAACAGCTGCTTACCCTGATACTCGTGAAGATTCATGCTTATTACCGTCTTCGTTAGGTACTGCGCATTCGGTGCTGCACTTGTTCAAGTGCCGCACCACCTGTGACTGCTGCTTGCGTAGTCTTTCCGGACAACCGGTGCAGCTACGCAAGACTGCGTCCAGCGGATATTCCGCGGTGAGTCTTGCATGCAAGGCTCACGACGGGCCATACCGCCGTGGTTTCTTATTGTCTTAACGCTTCTTGCGGTTGGCGATGTGGATGGCGCCGCCATTCACAGCCAGAGCAGCTTCGTGCAAGGCTTCAGACAAGGTCGGATGGGAGAAAACCATCATGCCCAGGTCTTCAGCGCTGGTGCCGAACTCCATGCCGATCGCGCCCTGCTGAACCAGTTCTGCAGCGCTCGGGCCAATCACGTGGACGCCCAATACGCGGTCAGTCTTGGCATCAGCAATGACTTTCACGAAACCGCCGGTGTCGTTGGCTGCCATGGCACGGCCACTGGCTGCGAACGGGAAGGTGCCAACGTTAACTTCAACGCCTTCAGCCTTCAATACCTGCTCGGTCTTGCCGACCCACGCGATTTCCGGGTGAGTATAAATAACAGACGGGATCAGGTCATAGTTGATTTGGGCTTTGTGGCCCTTGATGCGCTCAACCACCATGATGCCTTCTTCGGACGCCTTGTGCGCCAGCATCATGCCGCGAACCACGTCACCGATCGCGTAAACGCCCGGTACGCTGGTGGCGCACTGGTCGTCAACGAATACGAAACCGCGCTCGTCGATGTTCACACCGCTGTCGGCAGCCAACAGTTCGGTGGTCACTGGACGGCGACCAACGGCAACGATCAGCTTGTCGAAGGTGATGTTCTGTTCGCCGTTGGCATCGGTGTAGTTCACCACGACTTCGTCGCCGTTCACTTTGGAACCGGTAACGCGAGCGCCCAGCTTGATGTCCAGACCTTGTTTGGTCAGGGTCTTGAAGGCTTCTTTGGAAACGGCTTCGTCAGCGGCTGGCAGGAACTTTTCCAGCGCTTCCAGGACAACCACTTGCGAACCCAGACGCGACCAGACCGAACCCAGTTCCAGACCGATGACGCCAGCGCCGATCACGCCCAGACGCTTGGGAACGGATTGGAATTCCAGCGCGCCGGTCGAATCGACGATGACGTTCTGGTCAACCGGAGCCGGTGGAATGTCGATCGGACGCGAGCCCGAAGCCAGAATCACGTTCTCGGCTTCGATGATTTCAACGGTGCCGTCTGGCTTGGTCAGCTCGACTTTCTTGCCAGCCAGCAGCTTGCCGTGGCCTTGCAGGGAAGTGACGCCGTTCGCCTTGAACAGGGTGGCAACGCCAGAGGTCAGGCCTTTGACGATGTTGGCTTTACGGCCAACCATTGCCGCCACGTCCATGGTCACGCCAGCGTGATTGATGCCGTGGATCGCGAAGCCTTCTTTGGCTTCCTTGTACTTCCAGGAGCTGTCCAGCAGCGCCTTGGATGGAATGCAGCCGACGTTCAGGCAAGTACCGCCGAGGGCCAGTTTGCCTTCCTTGTCGGTGTATTTCTCGATGCAGGCAGTGGAGAGGCCCAGTTGCGCTGCTTTAATGGCAGCCACGTAGCCGCCAGGGCCCGCGCCAATCACTACCACGTCGAATTTCTGAGTCATAAAAAAGGTTCCCTTTTAGCAGCAAGCTTCAAGCCGCGAGCTGCAAGTTGAAGCCCATTCGCATGTTTTGCGCTTGAGGCTTGCAGCTTGCAGCTTGCAGCTGCTTTTTAGATATCCAGCAGCAAACGAGCCGGGTCTTCCAGCAGGTTCTTGATGGTAACCAGGAAGGTCACAGCTTCTTTGCCATCGATCAGACGGTGATCGTAGGACAGAGCGAGGTACATCATCGGACGGATCACGACCTGACCGTTGATCGCCATAGGACGCTGCAGAATGTTGTGCATGCCCAGGATGGCCGCTTGCGGCGGGTTGACGATCGGAGTCGACATCATCGAACCGAAAGTACCACCGTTGGTGATGGTGAACGTACCGCCGGTCATTTCGTCCATCGACAGTTTGCCGTCGCGAGCCTTCTTGCCGAAGGTGGCGATGCCGCCTTCGATTTCAGCCAGGCTCATCAGTTCGGCGTTACGCAGAACCGGTACAACCAGGCCGCGGTCGCTGGAAACAGCCACGCCGACGTCGGCATAACCGTGGTAAACGATGTCGGCACCGTCGATCGACGCGTTGACAGCCGGGAAGCGTTTCAGCGCTTCAGTGGCAGCCTTGACGAAGAACGACATGAAGCCCAGGCGCACGCCGTTGTGGGACTTCTCGAACAGGTCTTTGTACTTCGAACGCAGGGCCATGACTTCAGTCATGTCGACTTCGTTGAAGGTGGTCAGCATCGCCATGTTCGACTGGGCTTCTACCAGGCGCTTGGCCACGGTAGCGCGAACGCGGGTCATCGGAACGCGCTTCTCGATGCGGTCGCCAGCGGCGAACACAGGAGCAGCGGCAGCCGGAGCAGCAGCCTTGGCAGGCGCGGCAGCCGGAGCGGCTTTCTTGGCAGCAACGGCTGCAACCACGTCTTCCTTGGTCACACGACCGCCTTTGCCAGTGCCGGCAACGGAAGCGATGTTGATGCCGTTTTCTTCAGCCAGCTTGCGAGCAGCCGGTGCAGCAACAGGATCGTCTTCGCCTTCGGCGGCTGGCGCAGCAGCTTGTGCAGCAGCCGGAGCCGCGGCAGCAGCTGGAGCGGCAGCAGCGCCGCCCGCTTCGATGGAGCCCAGCACTTCGTCGGACAGAACGGTGTCGCCTTCGTTCTTGACGATAGCGCCCAGCACGCCGTCAGCGGTAGCCAACACTTCCAGCACAACCTTGTCGGTTTCGATGTCGACGATCAGGTCGTCACGCTTTACAGCGTCGCCCGGTTTTTTGTGCCAGGTGGCAACGGTGCCATCGGCAACCGATTCCGGGAAAGTGGGGGCTTTGATTTCGATAGCCATTATCTGTGGGTCCTTAAATTCGGTTTCAGGTGCGCGAAGGCGTTAAACAGTAAAGGCGTCTTGCAGCAGTTTTTCCTGCTGCTCAGCGTGCATCGATGCATAACCACAAGCAGGTGCAGCAGAAGCATCACGGCCGGCGTACTCGAGAACGAGTGCCTTGTTGTGATTGCCCACGATGCGGCGCATGTGGTGCTGGCTGCAGTACCAGGCACCCTGGTTCATCGGCTCTTCCTGACACCAAACGATATGTTTGAGGTTGGTGTACGGAGCCAGGACTTCATTCAAGTCGTCCTCAGGGAACGGGTACAGCTGCTCGATACGCACGATGGCGATGTCATCACGACCTTCGGCACGGCGTTTTTCCAGCAGGTCGTAGTAGACCTTGCCGCTACACAGAACAATGCGCTCGACCTTTTTCGGGTCTTGGGCATCGATTTCCGGGATCACGGTCTGGAACGAACCTTCGGCCAGATCCTCCAGGGTCGATATGGCCAGTTTGTGACGCAGCAGCGACTTCGGAGTCAGAACGATCAATGGCTTGCGCAGCGGGCGAATCACCTGACGACGCAGCAAGTGGTAGATCTGGGCCGGAGTGGTCGGTACGGCTACCTGAATGTTGTGCTCGGCGCACAGTTGCAGGTAACGCTCCAGACGCGCCGACGAGTGCTCCGGCCCCTGACCTTCATAACCGTGCGGCAGCAGCATGGTCAGACCGCAAAGACGGCCCCACTTGTGCTCGCCACTGGTGATGAACTGGTCGATAACTACCTGGGCACCGTTGGCGAAGTCGCCGAACTGGGCTTCCCAGATCACCAGCGCCTCAGGCGTGGTGGTCGAGTAACCGTATTCGAACGCCAGCACGGCTTCTTCGGACAGGAACGAATCGTACAGGTCGAAACGTGGCTGGCCCTTGTACAGGTTTTGCAGCGGGACGTAGGTCCCCGCGTCTTTCTGGTTGTGCAAGACAGCGTGACGGTGCGAGAACGTGCCGCGACCGATGTCCTGACCCGTCATGCGAATCGGGTGACCTTCGAACGCCAGGGTCGCGTACGCCATGGTTTCGGCGTAACCCCAGTTGATCGGCAGGCCGCCGGCTTGCATCTTCTGACGGTCTTCGTAGATTTTCGAGACCTGGCGCTGAACCACGAAGCCTTCCGGGATTTCCAGCAGCTTGGCGGACAGTTCCTGCAAGGTTTTCAGATCGAAACGCGTGTCGTGACGCGCGGTCCAGGCGTGGCCCAGATACGGACGCCAGTCCACGAACAACTCTTTGTTCGGCTCTTTGACCAGGCTTTTTACAACATGCAGGCCGTTGTCCAGCGCGTTGCGGTATTCGTCGACTTTCGCCTGAACACGCTCTGCGTCGAGTACACCGCCCTGGGTCAGACGATCGGCGTACAGCTCACGGGTGGTGCGCTGCTTGGTGATCTGCTGATACATGATCGGCTGGGTGCCACTTGGCTCGTCGGCCTCGTTGTGGCCACGACGACGGTAGCAGACCAGGTCGATTACCACGTCACGCTTGAACTGCATGCGGTAGTCGATGGCCAACTGGGTCACGAACAATACGGCTTCCGGATCATCACCATTCACATGGAGGATCGGCGCCTGGATCATTTTCGCAACGTCGGTCGCGTACTCGGTGGAACGCGAGTCCAGCGGGTTGCTGATGGTGAAACCGACCTGGTTGTTGATCACGATGTGCACGGTGCCGCCGGTCTTGAAACCGCGGGTCTGCGACATCTGGAAGGTTTCCATCACCACGCCCTGACCGGCGAATGCCGCGTCACCGTGGATGGAGATCGGCAGAACCTTCTCGCCGGTAGGGTCGTTACGACGATCCTGACGGGCGCGAACCGAACCCTCGACCACTGGAGATACGATTTCCAGGTGGGACGGGTTGAACGCCATCGCCAGGTGAACTTCACCGCCGGTGGTCATGACGTTGGACGAGAAGCCCTGGTGATACTTAACGTCACCGGAACCCAGCTCGACCTTCTTCTTGCCTTCGAACTCGTCGAACAGCTCGCGCGGGTTCTTGCCGAAGGTGTTGACCAGCACGTTCAGACGGCCGCGGTGGGCCATGCCGATAACGATTTCCTTGGTACCGTAGGAACCGGAACGCTGGATCAACTCGTCGAGCATCGGAATCAGGCTCTCGCCGCCTTCCAGGCCGAAACGCTTGGTACCCGGGTATTTGGTGCCCAGGTATTTTTCCAGGCCTTCGCCGGCGGTGACGCGCTCGAGCAGGTGGCTCTTGATGTCGGCGGAGTACGTCGGACGACCACGCACGCTTTCCAGACGCTGCTGGAACCACTGGCGCTGCTCGGAATCGGTGATATGCGTAAATTCAGCGCCGATGGTGCGGCAATATGTCTGCTGCAACGCTTCGTGAATTTCGCGTAGGCTCGCCTCCTCTTTGCCGATGAACAGGTCGCCGGCACGGAAGGTCGTATCAAGATCGGCATTGGTCAAGCCGTAATGATTGATCGACAGGTCTGCAGGTGCAGGACGCTGCCACAGCCCCAGCGGGTCAAGCTGGGCTGCCTGGTGGCCACGCATACGGTAGGCCTGGATCAATCGCAGCACTTCAACTTGCTTCTTCTCGTGCTCACTGCTCACGCTGCCGGCGGAAACCGGTTGGGCGCGGCGCTGGTTCTTTGCCAGCAAGACGAAATGATCGCGAATTGTGGAGTGCGAAACATCGGTGGCAGAGCTGCCGTCAATAGGCAGCTTCTGAAAGTAGGTGCGCCACTCTTCTGGCACAGCGTTAGGGTCGTGCAGGTAGAGCTCATAAAGCTCTTCCACATAGGCAGCGTTTCCACCTGAAAGGTAGGCGCTGTTCCACATGCGCTGCATCACGCTTTCTTGCATGCTTGGTCACCCTCGGTTAGGGGAACACCACCGGCGTCGACACCGAGCAAACTTGCAGAAGTCCGAATGCAGCGACCAAAACAAGCCACTTAGGATCACGCTGATAGTCCGGGTACCAGCCCGGATGCCCCTGCTTGTCTCATTTCTTCAAAATAAGAGCCGCAGCCTTGTAAGCTGCTGCCCAGGTTAAAACTACGGCGCCGGTTGAAGCCTGCGCCGTAGCATCTACGGGTACAGCGGTCTTGCAGTTACAGCTGAATCACACGCCGCTTTGCAGCAGCATGTTACGCACGTGACCGATGGCCTTAGTCGGGTTCAGGCCTTTCGGACAGACGTTGACGCAGTTCATGATCCCGCGGCAGCGGAATACGCTGAACGGGTCATCCAGCGAAGCCAGACGCTCGGCAGTCTTGGTGTCGCGGCTGTCTGCCAGGAAGCGGTACGCTTGCAGCAGTGCAGCCGGGCCCAGGAACTTGTCCGGGTTCCACCAGAAGGACGGGCAAGAGGTCGAGCAGCAAGCGCACAGGATGCACTCGTACAGACCGTCGAGCTTTTCACGCTCTTCCGGGGTCTGCAGACGTTCGATGGCCGGAGCCGGCGTGTCGTTCTGCAGGTATGGCTTAACCTTCTCGTATTGCTTGTAGAAGATGCTCATATCGACGACCAGGTCACGGATAACCGGCAAACCTGGCAGCGGACGAACAATCAGCTTGTTACCTTTTACGACAGAAGACAGCGGCGTGACGCAGGCCAGGCCGTTTTTGCCGTTGATGTTCATGCCGTCGGAACCGCAAACACCTTCACGGCAAGAGCGACGATAGGAGAAACCTTCGTCCTGCTCTTTGATCAGGGCCAGCACGTCCAGCACCATCAGGTCTTTACCACCGGTGTCGACCTGGAATTCCTGCATGAACGGCGCAGCGTCCTGATCAGGGTTGTAGCGATAAACACTGACTTGCAACATGGCGGCCACCCTTAATAAGTCCGAATCTTAGGTTCAAAAGTCGGAACAGTTTTCGGCGAGAAGTTCACGGCACGCTTGGTCACGCGCTTGTCACCCGGGAAGTACAGGGTGTGGCACAGCCAGTTTTCGTCGTCGCGATCTTCGTAGTCTTCACGGGCGTGAGCGCCGCGGGACTCTTTGCGGATCTCTGCAGCGATGGCGGTGGCTTCGGCCACTTCCAGCAGGTTTTGCAGTTCCAGGGCTTCGATTCGAGCGGTGTTGAACGCCTGGCTCTTGTCGTTGATCTTGACGTTGGCGATACGGCCACGCAGGTCAGCCAGCTGGGCAATACCCTTCTGCATGTATTCACCGGTACGGAATACACCGAAGTAGTTCTGCATGCAGCTTTGCAGTTCTTTACGCAGAGTGGCGACGTCTTCGCCTTCTGTACGCGAGTTCAGGCCATCGAGACGAGCCAGGGCTGCGTCGATGTCGGACTGGCGAGGACGGGCGTAATCAACGCCTTCTTTCAGGGTCTGCTCCAGGAACAGACCGGCCGCACGGCCGAATACCACCAGGTCGAGCAGCGAGTTGCCACCCAGACGGTTGGCACCGTGAACCGATACGCAGGCCACTTCGCCCACTGCGAACAGACCAGGAATGATCTGGTCGACGCCGTCTGCGTCCTGGGTGATTGCCTGGCCATGAATGTTGGTGGCAACGCCGCCCATCATATAGTGGCAGGTTGGAACGACCGGAATCGGCGCCACGGCTGGATCGACGTGGGCGAAAGTCTTGGACAGTTCCATGATGCCTGGCAGACGACTGTGCAGAACTTCTTCACCGAGGTGATCGAGTTTCAGCATTACGTGGTCGCCATCCGGACCGCAACCGTTGCCGGCGATGATTTCTTTAACCATCGAACGGGCAACAACGTCACGACCTGCAAGGTCTTTGGCGTTCGGAGCATAACGCTCCATGAAACGCTCGCCGTGCTTGTTGATCAGGTAACCGCCTTCACCGCGGCAACCTTCAGTCACCAATACACCGGCGCCGGCGATGCCGGTCGGGTGGAACTGCCACATTTCAATGTCTTGTACCGGCACGCCAGCACGCAGAGCCATGCCGACGCCGTCACCGGTGTTGATCAGGGCATTGGTGGTGGACGAGTAGATACGACCTGCACCGCCAGTCGCCAATACGGTGGCGTTAGCGCGTACGTAGGAAGTTTCGCCGGTTTCGATGCAGATGACGATCATGCCGACAAAGGCACCGTCTTCGTTCTTCACCAGATCCACACCGTAGTATTCGTTGAGGAATACGGTGCCAGCCTTGAGGTTGGCCTGGTACAGGGTGTGCAGCAGTGCGTGACCGGTACGGTCGGCAGCGGCGCATGTACGTGCAGCCTGGCCACCTTTACCGAAGTCTTTCGACTGACCGCCGAACGGACGCTGATAGATGCGGCCCTGTTCGGTACGGGAGAACGGCAAACCCATGTGCTCGAGTTCGAAAACGGCTTCCGGGCCTACGGAACACATGTATTCGATAGCGTCCTGGTCACCGATGTAGTCGGAACCCTTGACGGTATCGTACATGTGCCAGCGCCAGTCATCGTTCGGATCTGCCGAGGCGATGGCGCAGGTGATGCCACCCTGGGCGGATACGGTGTGCGAACGAGTCGGGAAAACCTTGGTAACTACGGCAGTCTTGTGACCACCTTGTGCCAGTTGCAGCGCAGCACGCATGCCAGCACCGCCGCCGCCAATGATGATGGCGTCGAACGAAAGCGTATTAACTGTAGTAGACATGAATCAGATACCCCAGAGAATCTGCACACCCCAGACGAAGTAAGCGAACATCGCAACGCCGCATACCGCCTGAAAAAGGAAACGTATTGCAGTTGCGGACTTGCCGAACGCCATTGGCGTCAGGTAGTCGGTCGCGATGGTCCACATGCCGACCCAGGCGTGAGCGCCGAGGGCAACGAGGGCCAGGAGACTGAAAATACGCATCCAGTTGCTTGCGAACAGTTCATGCCATTGGGCGTAGCCGATGCCAGGGTTGGCGACGACGTATCCGATCAGGAAAATGAAATAAGCCGCGAGAACGACCGCAGACACACGTTGTGCCATCCAGTCATAGAGGCCCGAACGGGACAGGTTCGTGACGTTAGTTACCATATCCAAACTCCTGCCAGAACGATTACCACCACGGAAACGGCGATAACGATTTTCGAGCCCAGTTTGCCGCCTTCAAGCGACTCGCCGATGCCCATGTCCATGATCAAATGGCGCACACCGGCAACCAGGTGATACAGCAAGGCGGACAGGATGCCCCAAATCACTAGCTTGGCTAGCGGACTGGTCAGACACGCTTTCACCTGACCGAAGCCTTCTTCCGAGTCGAGCGACTTGTCCAATGCATAAAGCATGATGGCCAGGCTGACAAAGAGGATGATTCCGGAGATTCGGTGAAGAATGGACGTGTAAGCAGTGACTGGGAGTTTGATGGTCCTTAGGTCTAGGTTTACAGGTCGTTGGCTATTCACGGCTTTTTTTCACACTGAAGAGCCCCTAACAATCAGGGCAAAGTTGTTGGGGAGTGCACTGGTCAGGTACCCACCACCCAGGGAGTGCGACCCCCAGTAAAGCAGGCCCAAAAGCCCCTGGCGGTCGGAGGCCGAGTATAGACAGTTAGGCTACTAATGACAACGCGTTCACCTTCCCCTAATAGCTCATTGCACAAGTTGGATAAAAGGCGTAAATGGCAGTCAATTTCGAGGAAAAAGTCCGGTTAAAGCCTTCTGGAGCAAGACTTTAGGCAAATTGACATTCGAATTTATCTCACTATAGTGGTGCGGGCCCTGCGTGGGGGGTCTGTCTGATGATTTCAAGCATAAATAGGAGGCCACATGGCTGACAAAAAAGCGCAGTTGATCATCGAGGGCGCAGCCCCCGTCGAGCTGCCCATTTTAACCGGCACCGTTGGTCCCGATGTAATCGACGTTCGGGGCCTGACGGCCACGGGCCGTTTCACCTTTGACCCTGGTTTCATGTCGACAGCTTCCTGCGAGTCGAAGATCACCTATATCGACGGCGACAACGGCATTCTGCTGCACCGCGGTTACCCGATCGAACAGCTCGCTGAAAAATCGGACTACCTGGAAACCTGCTATCTGCTGCTCAACGGCGAATTGCCGACCGCAGAACAGAAGGCCCAGTTCGTCAGCACCGTGAAGAACCACACCATGGTTCACGAGCAGCTGAAGACCTTCTTCAACGGCTTCCGTCGCGACGCTCACCCAATGGCCGTCATGTGCGGCGTAGTCGGCGCCCTCTCGGCCTTCTACCACGACTCCCTCGACATCAATAACCCGCAGCATCGCGAAATTTCCGCGATCCGCCTGGTTGCCAAGATGCCGACCCTGGCAGCGATGGTTTACAAGTACTCCATGGGCCAACCCATGATGTACCCGCGCAACGACCTGACGTACGCGGAAAACTTCCTGCACATGATGTTCAACACCCCGTGCGAGATCAAACCGATCAGCCCGGTACTCGCCAAGGCCATGGACCGGATCTTCATCCTCCATGCCGACCACGAGCAGAACGCATCGACTTCCACTGTACGCCTGGCCGGTTCTTCGGGTGCCAACCCGTTCGCCTGTATCGCCGCCGGCATCGCTGCACTGTGGGGCCCTGCCCACGGCGGCGCGAACGAAGCTGTTCTGACCATGCTCGATGAAATTGGCGATGTGTCGAACATCGACAAGTACATTGCCAAGGCCAAGGACAAGAACGATCCGTTCAAGCTGATGGGCTTCGGTCACCGGGTTTACAAAAACCGCGACCCACGCGCTACCGTCATGAAGCAGACTTGCGACGAAGTGCTGAAGGAACTGGGTATCAAGCACGACAAGCAACTCGAACTGGCCATGCGCCTGGAAGAGATCGCGCTGACCGACCCGTACTTCATCGAACGCTCGCTGTACCCGAACGTCGACTTCTACTCGGGGATCATCCTCAAGGCGATCGGCATTCCAACCAGCATGTTCACCGTGATCTTCGCCCTGGCGCGGACTGTCGGCTGGATCTCCCACTGGAAAGAAATGCTCTCCAGCCCGTACAAGATTGGCCGTCCTCGCCAGCTGTACACCGGCTACGAGTCGCGTGACATCACCAAGCTGGAAGACCGCAAATAAGACCTGTCTTGCGATAACGTCTTAAGCTGTACCGGGAACGGCCTCTATTTATATAGAGGCCGTTTTTGTTTGTGCGGTCTCAGCGGCCTAGGGGCCGACTGGGTTTTTGGTTGTGTACATATCCGTTTCTGCGGTAACGGCTACTTATGGTTTCGCTCTTACAGCGAGTCCTTTTTTCAAACGCCAAAAGGGAACCAAAAGGCTTCGCCCCGACGTACGGCGCCTCGCTGAGGCTCCGCGATCCCTCGCTACGGCGTCCATCAGGGGGCATCGCCTAAGGTCTGCCGAAGGGGCGAGAGAACAAGATCAAGATCAAGATCAACGTCAAAAGCCAAAGCCAAAGCCAAAGCCAAAGCCAAAGCCAAAGCCAAAAGGATCACTGCCTTTGGAAAGCTTGCGTACATCCGCAAGAACAGGTCGGCTGTCAGGCTGCCTTCGCGGGCAAGCCGCGCTCCTACAAGGGGTTCGCTGTACACGCTTCGCTCTTCACCATTCATCAGGCCGAGCGTTAGCTCGCCTGCAGCTTGGCCGTCATCGCTGGCAGGCCAGCTCCCACAGGGTCAGGTGTTCACCTGCAAGTCATTGGTCGGCTGTCAGGCCG
>NZ_RXHX01000031.1:0-67937 GCF_005930655.1 Pseudomonas sp. FSL W5-0299 | reverse complement strand
CCGACCATACCCTGTGGGAGCGAGCCTGCTCGCGAAGGCGGTGTGTCAGTTGATATAGATGTTGACTGACAGGACGCTTTCGCGAGCAGGCTCGCTCCTACAGGGTTTGTGTTTGGCTTAGTGGCCGGAGGCCGCCGGCCCCGCCTTCGCCGCAAACGGCGGTTTTGCCAGCCACACAATCACGATCAAGCCCATGAATGCCCAACCCAGCAACGTGAAGTAATCCACGGTGGAGAGCATGTACGCCTGACTGGTCAGCACATGATCCAGCTGCGCGTACGCCGGGTTGCTCGGCCCGCCCAGGGCATTCAGTGCCTCGCGGGTCGCCGGCTCATAAGTGCTGATGCTTTCGCTCATATAGGCATGATGCTGATCCGCCCGACGAATCCAGATCCACGTGGTCAGCGACGCCGCAAAACTGCCGCCCAAGGTCCGCAGGAACGTTGCCAGGCCCGCGCCATCGGCGATCTGGCTCGGTGGCAAGTCGGACATCAGAATGCTCAACGTCGGCATGAAGAACAGCGCCACGCCAATGCCCATGAACAATTGCACCAGCGCGATGTGCTGGAAGTCCACTTCGTTGGTAAACCCGGCGCGCATGAAGCAGCTCAGGCCAATCGCCAGGAACGCCAGTCCGGCCAGCAGCCGCAGGTCGAACTTGTGCGCGTACTTGCCGACAAACGGTGACATCAACACCGGCAGAATCCCGATTGGCGCCACCGCCAGCCCCGCCCACGTTGCCGTGTAGCCCATCTGGGTTTGCAGCCATTGCGGCAGGATCAGGTTGATACCAAAGAACCCGGCGTAACCCAACACCAACACGATGGTGCCGATTCGGAAGTTGCGATACGCAAACAGCCGCAGATTGACCACCGGGTGCTTGTCGGTCATTTCCCAGATCACGAACACCGCCAGTGCGACCACGGAAATCGCCGCGCCGATGAGGATGAAGTTCGACTCGAACCAGTCCAGATCATTGCCCTTGTCGAGGATCACCTGCAACGCCCCGACGCCGATGATCAAGGTGATCAGCCCGACGTAGTCCATCGGCTGGCGGCTGGTTTCCACCGGACGCGCCTTAAGTTGCTGGCGCACCACCATCACCGCGAAAATGCCAATCGGCACGTTGATAAAGAAGATCCACGGCCAGCTGTAACTGTCGGTAATCCACCCGCCGAGGATCGGGCCGGCAATCGGCGCCACCACCGTGACCATCGCCAGCAATGCCAGGGCCATGCCGCGCCTGGCCGGCGGATAGACCGCGATCAGCAGCGTCTGGGTCATCGGGTACAACGGACCGGCGACCAGGCCTTGCAGCACCCGGAAGCCAATCAGCTCGGGCATCGAGGTCGAGATACCGCAGAGAAACGAGGCCAGCACAAACAGAATGGTCGCCCAGAGAAACAGCTTCACCTCACCAAACCGGCGGCTGAGCCAGCCGGTCAGCGGCAGCGCAATCGCATTGCTCACCGCAAACGAAGTGATCACCCAGGTGCCCTGCTCCGAACTCACGCCCAGGTTGCCGGAAATCGTCGGCAGCGCAACGTTGGCGATGGTGGTGTCGAGCACCTGCATGAAAGTCGCCAGCGACAGGCCGATGGTGCTGAGCAGCAGGCTGGGCGGCGTGAAAGACGCGTTATTGCTCATCGTGAATCCCTTGAAGCTGGGCAGGCGCGGCGCCTTTCAGAGGGTGCCGCTGAACCTGTAGGAGCGAGCTTTTGTGGCGAGGGAGCTTGCTCCCGCTCGGCTGCGAAGCAGTCGCAGAGCTTTTGGGGCCGCTTCGCGACCCAGCGGGAGCAAGCTCCCTCGCCACAAAGCTCGCTCCCACAGGGGAGGTATCAGCGCTGGACGGTTTTACTGGCCGCAGCGCTGTTGTCGTGGATCAACTGAGTGATCATCGCGTCGGCCTCGGCCAACTGACGGTCGTAGACGTTGGTGCTGAAGGACGCCTTTTGCGGCGGCTGTTGCGCCAGCACCGGGCCGCTCTGATCGCGCAGGTTCACATCGACCTGAGTCGACAGACCGACCCGCAATGGATGCTTGGCCAGTTCTTCGGCGTTGATGTGAATCCGCACCGGCACCCGCTGCACGATCTTGATCCAGTTACCGGTGGCGTTCTGCGCCGGCAGCAAGGCAAACGCGCTGCCGGTACCGGCGCCGAGGCTGTCGATGGTGCCGCTGAACTTCACGTCGCTGCCGTAGAGGTCGGCTTCGATATCCACCGGTTGGCCGATGCGCATGTCACGCAGCTGGGTTTCCTTGAAGTTGGCGTCGATCCACAGCTGATCCAGCGGAATGACCGCCATCAGCGCCGTGCCCGGCTGGACGCGCTGGCCCAGTTGTACCGAGCGTTTGGCCACGTACCCGGTGACCGGCGCGATCAAGGTGCTGCGGGAATTGTTCAAGTAGGCCTGACGCAATTGCGCGGCCGCCGCCATCACGTCCGGGTGCGACGAGACCACGGTGTCATCCACTAAGGCGCTGGTGGTTTTCAGTTGCTGCCTGGCGTTGGCCAGGGCGTTTTGCGCAGAGGTCAGGTCGTCGCGAGCGTGGGACAGCTCTTCCTGGGAAATCGCCCCGCCAGCGGCGAGGTTTTTCCGGCGATTGAAGTTGTCCTGAGCCTTCTGCACTTCCGCCTGCTGGGCGTTGACCTGGGCTTTCATGCCGTCGACGTTGCTGTACAAACCGCGCACCTGACGCACGGTGCGGGCCAGGTTGGCCTGGGCACTTTGCAGACCGACCTGGGCGTCGTTCGGGTCGAAATTGATCAGCACCTGGCCTTCATGGACCAGGTCGCCATCATCCGCGCCAATACTGACCACAGTGCCGGTGACCAGCGGGGTGATTTCCACCACGTTGCCGTTCACATAGGCGTCGTCGGTGCTTTCATTCCAGCGCCCGTAGAATTCGTGATAACCCCAGACGGCGACACCGGCGAGGATCACCACGATCGCGAGCACCACCAGCATGACTTTGCGTTTGCGCGGGTTGCTGGTGTCAGGAGCGTTGTCAGGGGTTTGTGTGTGTTCTGCAGTGGCCATGACCAATACCTTGAATTAATTGTGCTGCGTGGCTGGGAGTGCGTTGGCTGCGGTCAGGGTTTCGCCCTGGAAGCCGCCGCCCAGCGCCTGCATCAGTTGGATCGACAGGTCGATCTGCTCGGCATTCAGGTTGGCCAGCTGGCGCTGGGCCTGGAGCAATTGCTGCTCGATGCTGAGCACGTCCAGGTAGTTACCGATGCCGGAACCGTACCGCTGGACCACGGTGTTGTATGAATCCTGGGCAATGTCGGTGGCGTGTTGCTGCGCCCCGATCTGCCGGCCGATGTCGCGCAACTGGTTGATGGTGTCACTGACATCACCCAAGGCTTTCACCAGGCTTTTGTTGTACTGCGCCACCGCGAGGTCGTAATCGGCGTCGCGGGAATCGAGGTCGGCACGCAAGCGGCCGCCGTCGAAAATCGGCACAGAGATAGTCGGCGCAACGTTAAAGAAACGGCTGGCCGAACCAAACATCGCATCCCCCAACAACGACTCGGCACCGGCCGCGGCGCTCAGGTTGAGGTTGGGGTAGAACTGGGTCTTGCCGGCGGCGATGTTCTTGCTCGCGGCCTCGACCCGCCAGCGCGCGGCGACCAGGTCTGGACGACGACCGAGCAACTCGGCGGGCAATACCGATGGCAATGCCACGGCGCTGGCTTGCAGGATCTTCGGCCGGGCGATTTCATTGCCGCGATCCGGGCCTTTGCCGAGCAGCACGGCCAAGGCGATTTTCGCGCTTTGCAGGCGTTTTTCGGCGTCGATCAGGCTCGCTTCGGAGCTGGCTTCCAGGCTTTCGGTTTGCTGGAACTGGTATTGGCTGTCGATCCCCGAGCTCAGGCGGCGCTGGCTCAGTTCAAGCATTTGTTTGGTGCGCTTGAGGTCTTCATTGGCCAAGTCATAGACGATGTGCGCCTGCCCCAAGTCGCTATAGGCGCGGGCGACATCGGCGGACAAGGTCAATTGCGCGGCCTGCTGATCGACTTCGGCCGCACGGGCCTCGCCCAATGCAGCTTCCCAGGCATCCCGCTGACCGCCCCAGAGGTCGAAGTTGTAATTGAAACTGGCGCCGATGTTGCGCACGGTGGAATACGTACCGCCCTGCCCGCTCGGGTCTTGATCTCGTGCCAGGCGCGAACGGCTGACTCCGGCGCTGGCATCGAGGGTCGGCATCCGCGCGGCATCGGCGGCATACGCGGCGGCGCTGGCCTGGTGGGCGCGGGCGTCGGCGATCTGCATGTCGGGGCTGTCGTGCAGGGCTTCGCGGATCAGGCCATTGAGCTGTGGATCACCGAGGCTTTTCCACCAGTCGCTTTTCGGCCAGGCCGCGGGCGACAGAGTCACGCCGCTGAGGGATTGCCCGGCCTTGAGGTTTTTCGCATCAAGGCTGACGCCTTCGGTGTTCAGGCCGCTGTAACTGGCGCAACCGGCCAGGGTCATGGCCGCCAGCACCAGGCTCAGGCCGGCACGCAGCGTTTTACTGCTCATTTGTCACCTACCCGCAGCAAGGTGATCGAGTCACCGGCTGCCACAAGGATTTTTTTGAGGATCTGCTCCAGGGTTTTCAGCTCATCCGGGGTGATCGCGCCGGCCAGTTCATTCATGGCGTCGGCGCCGATCTCCGGCAGACGGTCGGTCAATTGCTGGCCTTGCTCGGTGAGCACCAGTTGCACCTGACGGCGATCCGCTTCGGAACGTTGGCGGGCGAGAAAACCTTTCTGTTCCAGACGGTCGAGCATGCGAGTCATCGAACCGCTGTCCAGCGACAGGTGACGGCACAGCTCGGCCGGGGTATCGACGCCGAACTGGGCCATGATGATCAGCACTTTGAACTGCGCGGCGGTGATGCCGTGGGGCTCCATGTGCGTGTCGATGATCCGGTCCTTGAGCAGCGCAGCGCGCCCGAGCAGGAGGCCGAGATGGCACGTGTGGAATTCGTCTGGGGTGAAGTGTTTCATCTGGCCACCAATTAGCTGCCTAGGCAGAGAATGTATGACGAGATGTTACTGCCTAGGCAGCGAATGTCAACGTAATAGTTAGGAAGCTTTCTATTTAGTCGATAAATGGCTTACGAAAAAAATTGCTTCGGATCGATGACCGCAGCGCGCCCATCGCGAGCAGGCTCGCTCCCACAGAGTTCGGTGTGATCTCTGTGGGAGCGAGCCTGCTCGCGATGGCAGCGACTCGGTTTGGGAGAAGACGGGGTTTTAGAAATCCCGCTTGTAGAAGATGTCCAGCGAACTGGCCACGCCGCCGGCGGCTTCGAGGTAGACCTTTTTGCTCAGTTTGTAGCGCAAGGCAATGGTGTTGGCCGGCTCGAACACGCCCACGCCATAACGCAGGCTGAGCTTCTCGGAGATATTGCCGCTGGCCACGACGCTGGTGGTATTGCCGCTGCCCTGGGTGTCGAGCTGGAAATCCTGAATCCCCAGGTCGTTGGCCAGTTTGCCGGTCACTCCCGAACTGCCCATCAACCCCAACCCGAGCGCAGCCTGGGCCAGCATGTTGTTGTCTTCACCGTTGGTGCTTAGCGGACGCCCCAGCACCAGATAGGACAACGCCTGCTCCTGACTCATGGCCGGCTCTGAGAAGATCTGCGTGGTCGGTTGTTCGGCGCTGCCGCTGAGGCGAATACCGGCGATCACGTCGTCGGTCCGGCGAATGGCTTCGATGTCCAGGTACGGCTGGTCAATCGGGCCGGCGAACAGCAGCCGCGCACGGCGCACCGTCAGCCGCTGTCCGTACGCCCGGTAACGCCCGTCGTTGAGCCAGAGTTCGCCTCGGGTGTCCATGTTGTCGCCAATGTGCACATGCCCTTGCAGGTTGGCGGTCAGGCCAAACCCGGCGAAGCTGAGTTTGTCCTCACCCACCACCACGTCGATGTCCATTTTCATGGCCAGCGGCGGTTTGCCCTCTTCGGTCTGCTGGCCGACGATCACCGTGTCATCGGAAACCTTGACCGTCGACGGCGGCAACTCGCGCACGGTGATTTCGCCCTTGGGCACCCGCACTTTGCCGGCGATCGCCAGTTGCTCGTCTTTTATCGAGATCTTCAGGTCCGGCGCCACTTCCAGCTTGGCATACGGTTCGACGGTGACGGGCAACTGTGAGCCCTTGAGCGTCAGGTCCACCACCAGCGCCTGGCCCCAGGCGATGTGGCCGTTGAGACTGCCCTGCCCGGCCTTGCCGCTTTTCCAGCCGCCGTTCAACTGCACCGTTTCGCCGGCGATCTGCGCTTGAAGCTGCAAGCCCTGCAACTCCATCGGCAATTCAGGCCCGGACACTTCGCCATCGCTGAGCAACAGATTGCCGTTCATCTGCGGCGCCAGCAGATCACCGGACAGCGTGCCACTGCCGTTCAAGCGCCCGGTGAGTTTCTCGACCATTGGCACAAATGGCCGCGCCACCGACAGATCCAGGCCACTGAGACGGAACGAGCCGGTGAGCGGTTTGTTTTTCGGCAGCGGGTTGATCTGCGCCTGCACCCTCAGTTCGCCGAGCTTGCCGCCGACGAAATTGAGGTCGGTGTCGATGCGTTTGGGCGTGAGTTTGCTGGTGAGCTTCAGGGTCTGGTACGGGAAGTCCAGCCACTGATCCTTTTCCTTGATGCGCAACGTACCGCCGCTGGCATCGACGCTGATCTGGCCGTTTGGGCCGCTGGCCGGCAGGTCCAGTTGCAGGTCGGCATTGAGCCGGCCCTTCCAGGCGAAATCTTTCGGCAACCATTGCGCGAGGCTTTCGATCGGGAATTGCTTGAGGTGATAACGCAGCTTCGGTTCCGGCATCAGGCGCTGGTCTTCGCCACACAGACTGGCCGGGCCGGACATCCAGCAATGGGCGCCGAAGTTGATCTTGCCGTCCGCCAGCCGTTCAAGCTTCGCCGGGCCTTGCAGCTTCCAGTCCTGACCGCCGGCCTGGATATCACCGCTGGCCAGGCGTCCGCGCCAGTTGCCCTGGTCCAGATTACCGTCCAGGCCGAGCGCCAGTTTCAGCTTCGGCCCTTGCAGGTCGAGGGCGAGTTTCTGGTTTTTGATATCGCCCTGGCCGCTGGCGGTCAGCGTGCCCAGCGAGGTGTCGCCGGCCTGGATGCCGCTGCCTTTGAGGTCGATTTTCGCCCGCTGCGCGCCATCGAGGGTCGCGTCCAGGTTCAGGCTTTGCAGGCGATTGTCTTCGAAAGCCAGCTGCGTGCCTTGCAGCCCGAGCTTGCCTTGCGGTGCCTTGAGCGTGCCGGCGACATCAATGCGCCCGTTGAGCTTTCCGCGCAGTTGCGGCCAGAGTTGGGCCAGACGTGGCAGCTTGATGTCGATCTGCCCGGCGAGCTTCTGTTGCAGACTGCCCTTGCCGGTGATGCTGTTGTCACCGAGGCGGATTTGCAGCGCGTTGAGGTTCCATTGTTCACCGCCGCCGTCGGCCTTGGCCTGGATCACCGCCGGTTGGCCGCGCAGTTTGCCTTTGAGGTCGAGGTCGGCGTCCAGGCTGAGTTTTTCATTCTTCATCTCGCCTTTGCTACGCAACGGCCCGGCCAGCGTCCCCGGTAACTCCGCGACCCAATACGCCGGGTTGATCGCCGACAGATCGAGCGCGGTGTCCCAGCCGATGCCATCGGCAAACTGCAGGTTCAGATGCCCGATGGCTTTGCCCTGCCCGGCTTCGAGTTGAATCTGTTGCAGATAGATTTTCGTCAGGTCGCCGCTGAACGGGCTTTCGAGGCTGAACGCACCTGCCGGGCCATCGAGGGCCGATTTGAAGTGACCGATGTATTTTCCGTCGGTGTAGGAGACTTCACCGTTGAAGCGGCGCAACGCCACTTCTGGCTCGTCGATCAGCGGATAGAGACGGTGCCACGGGAAATCCAGCCAGTCGATCTTCGCATCGGCGCTCAGGCCTTTGCTCCAGTCGAGTTTGCCGGTGAGCTTGAGTGATTGCTTGTCGTTGGCCGTCAGGTCGAGGGCAGCAATCTGCGCGCCGCTGGCATCGACCTTGCCTTGCAGCACCAGCGCCACCGGGCCTTTTTCAGCGGGCAGCGTGGCTTTGCCGAGCAACTGGTAACCGTTTTTCAGGTCGCCGTCACCGGTAAGCTCGAGTTGATTGAGTTGCAAGGTGTCCGGCAGGTCGGCGCTGGGTTTGAAGCCGTCGGCGGTGATCCGTACTTTGGCCGGAAGGTTGTCGACCAGCGGTTGCAGCTCGCCGGTCAGTTGGCCATTCAAGTAACCGCTGCTGTCGGCTTTAAGATTCAGGGTTTTCAGCAGGTCGCCGTCCACCTTCAACGCCAGGCTCCAAGGCTCGGGGGCCGGCAGGGTCAACGTACCTTCAGCCTTGAGCGGCCAGTTGCCGCTGGGTTGCAGCAGGCCGGACAGGTTCAGGCTGAGTTCGTCACGCTGCAACTTCACCGAGTCGATCTGCAAGCCTTGCACCGTCCAGTGCGCGGCCAGTTGCAGGCCTTTGAGTTCTTCGCTGCCGTTGAACAGCAGACTGCCAACTTGCACATCACCCAATTCGATCGCCAGGGGCAAATCCAGATCCGGGAGCGTGATTGGCCCGCCGCTGTCTTCTTCGTTGCCCGGCGGGAATTGCAGGCTGACCTGATCGGCCTTCAATTGCTCGATGCACAAGGCCATGCGCATCAGGCACAACGGCGACCAGGCGAAGATCGGTTTGCTCAGCTCAACCCGACGGGTGTCCTGCTGCCACACCAGATGATCGGCACTCCACTGCCCGCCCAATCGGCCCTGGAAATTCTCCACGGTCAGGCCCGGCACCCAGCCGAGCGCCCAGCGACTGCCCGCCGCAGTGCCCAGCACCGTGGTCACGGCCAGAACGACCAGCATCAGCAGCGCCGGAATCGCCAGCAGCGTTATTTTCAAACCACGCTTCACAGCTCGGGCCCCATGGAAAAGTGCAGTCGAATGCCGCCGTCGTCGTCCATCGCGTGGGCCAGGTCGAGACGAATCGGCCCCACCGGGGAAACCCAGCGCACGCCGATGCCCACGCCGGTCTTGAGGTTCGGCAGTTCGAGTGTATTGAAGGAGTTGCCCTGGTCAACGAAGGTCGCGACCCGCCATTTTTCGGCGACGGAGTACTGATATTCGACGCTGCCGGTGATCATGTAGCGGCCACCGATGCGGTCGCCGTCAGAGTTTTCCGGGGACAGGCTTTGATAGTCGTAGCCGCGCACGCTCTGATCGCCACCGGCAAAAAAGCGCAACGACGGCGGTATCGATTTGTAGCCGTTGGTGGCGCTGCCGCCGACCTGCACCCGACCGAGGAAACGGTGCTTGTCGAAGACCGTGGTCAAGCCTTTGACCAGCGCCGTGCCGTAGATCAGGTTGTTGTCGGACCCCAAGCCTTCCTTCGCCACTTTGCTCTCGAATTCCAGGCGATAGCCATTGTGCGGGTCGATGCGGTTGTCGCTTTTCAGGTAGGAATAACTGACGCCGGGCATCAGCAGGGTACTGAGTCCGGAGTCATCGCCGAGCCGGTATTCCTCTCGTTGCCACTTGAGCGAGACCACCCGCTGCCAGCCACTGGGCAACTTGCTGTGCCATTCGGGGCCAACCGTCAGGAGTTTGCTCAGGGAGTCCTTGTCGGCGATTTCTTCGTTTTGATAACCGCCGGCAAAACGCAATTTGTCGGTCAGCGGCGGGTCCAGGGGAATGTCGTAGAACACCCCGACGTTCTGCCGTGGCGCCGATATTTCGGTCTCCCAGCCATAGCTGTGCCCTTGCGGGTTGACCCAGTGCCGGGTCCAGTTGGCCTTGACCCGGGGACCGACGTCGGTGGAATAACCCAGCCCCAGGCCCATGGTCCGTGGTTTGCGGGTTTCGAGCTTGACGTCGACCGGGATCACATCGTTCTTGGACGCCGTCGGCGCCGCGTCCACCCGCACGCTTTCGAAATAGCCGCTCGATTGCATCGCCTGATTGAGTTCGGCGATCAGTTCAGAGTCATAGGGTGCGCCTTCCTTGAACGGCACCATGCGCCGCAACAAGTCTTCGTCGAACGGCGTGTCTCCCTCGAAACTGACCTTGCCCAGGGCATAACGCGGGCCGCTGTCATAGACGAGGTCGATGTCGGCGACACCGGCGCGTGGGTCCACCGACAACGTCTGATGCGTGAAGTGGCCGCTGAAGAAACCATAACGCGAGGCCTGATTCTGGATCAGTTTCTTGGCGTCTTCATAACGGCCATGGTTCAGCACCGCGCCGGTTTTCAGCGCAGCGCTTTTGGGGACACGAAAGGATTTGAGCGAGGCCGCCGGGCCGTCGACGCGAATCGTGACATTGCGCAAATGCACCGGCTCGCCAGGATCGATGTTGAGGATCAGGCGCGGCGTCTCGCCGCCCTTCACGTCGCTGTCGATCTGCGGCTGGTAATACCCCAACGCCTGGGCGGCCTTGCGCGCCTGTTCCTCGGCGCCACGACTGAAGCGCAGCAAGGCTTCTTCGTCACGATCGCCGAGGCTGCCGATATAGCCCTCTATATTGGCTTTCAGTTCATCGTTGGACGGTTTGATCCGCACATCCAATTCACTTTGCGCCAGTGCCGCGCAGCTGGTGAACAGCATCAGCACGCCACTGGTAATTCTTCCTGGAAACTTCATAGGCGCGGATGCTATCACGAGCTTGGGAGCGTGATAGAGCCTGGCATGCAGTGAAAGTTCTACCGAAAGTTTACGTTTATGCCGTTGCTGTTTGTAACACCTGGGGATTGGCGTGGAAAAATACGTGTTCGCGGATCGGTCCTACCGCTACCTCGCCGATTTCCTCGTAGCCCTGACGCTTATAGAACTCCAGATAACGAGGATTCCCGGTGTCCAGAATCACACCCTGGGAGGTTTCATCCACGGCACACCAGTTATGCACCGCTTGCAGCAGTTGCTCGCCGAAGTGTTTGCCCTGGAACTGCGGGTGAATCCCCAGCAACGGCAGGACATGCACCGAGTCGGACGGCACACAAGCGGCAACGGCAGCGTGGTAATCGAGGTAACGACGGGTACAACGGAAACCGGCGCTGAGCACCATGCGCAGGCGCCAGGCCCAGCTTTCGGTGATGCCCAATCGACGTTGCGGTGGAGCGATCAGGGCGATGCCGATCAGGCGGTCGTTGACCAGCAGGCCAATGGCCGGCAGATCCTGAAGAAAGTGTTGTTTGACCAGTTCCCGCACGGTCGCTCGCACACGATGCTCATAGCCGGGACGTTCGGCCTCGAACAAATAGCCGAAGGTCGGTTCGTGCCGGTAAGCGTGGTAAAGCAGGGAGCGCGCTTCGTGGGCATAGCCGCTGTCGAGCATGTGGATATCGGCAATGGCGGTCGAGGTTTCGGGCATAACGGTAGATCTCCCCGGGGCGCTGCTCAAAATGGCGGCGCTCTTATTGGTACGAGCCTTTGGGTGGCAATACAGTTCCCCCACAGGTATAGACCAAGGCGGGCTCTTCATCGACTGGACGGGCCTCATCGCGGGCAAGCCACGCGCCCACAGGTTCTGTGGCGTACACAAAATCTGTGTCCGCTCGAAACCTTGCAGGAGCGTGGCTTGCCCGCGATGAGGCCCTGACTGCCAATACAGATCTGACAGAACACAGTGAATCCCCTCACCCCAACACTGGCCCGATTCCCACAGGTCAGCTAGCATCGCCCTTTTGCCAGGACTGCCGACCATGAAGATCGTCTCCTTCAACATCAACGGGCTGCGCGCTCGCCCGCATCAGCTGGCGGCGCTGATCGACAAGCACCAGCCGGACGTGATCGGGCTGCAGGAAACCAAGGTTCACGACGACCAGTTCCCGTTGGCCGAGGTACAGGCGCTGGGTTATCACGTGTATTTCCACGGGCAGAAAGGCCATTACGGCGTCGCCCTGCTCTCGCGTAAAGAACCGATTGCCCTGCATAAAGGCTTCGCCACCGACGACGAAGAGGCCCAACGACGCTTCATCTGGGGCACGTTCGCCGACGCCAATGGCGTGCCGGTGACCATCATGAACGGCTATTTCCCACAGGGCGAAAGCCGCGATCACCCGACCAAGTTCCCGGCCAAGGAGCGTTTCTACGGCGACCTGCAGCAGTTGCTGGAAAGCCAGTTCAGCAATGAACAGCCGGTGGTGGTGATGGGCGACGTGAACATTTCTCCGGAAGACTGCGACATCGGCATCGGCCCGGACAACATGAAACGCTGGCTGAAAACCGGAAAATGCAGCTTCCTGCCGGAAGAACGCGAGTGGATGGCCCGCTTGAAGAACTGGGGCCTGGTCGACAGTTTCCGTCACTTGAACCCGGACGTGGCCGACCGTTTCAGCTGGTTCGACTACCGCAGCCGCGGTTTTGAAGACGAACCCAAGCGCGGGCTGCGGATTGACCTGATCATGGCGTCCCATGGGTTGTTGCCGCGCGTCAAGGATGCGGGAGTGGACTACGAACTGCGTGGGATGGAAAAACCATCGGATCATGCGCCGATCTGGCTTGAGTTGAGCTGATTCCCCCAGGCTTTACACAGATCAAATTGTGGGAACGAGCCTGCTCGCGATAGCGGACTTACATTCAATACAAGTGTTGACTGTTAAGCCCTCATCGCGAGCAGGCTCGCTCCCACATCTAGTGACTGTCATCTTTTAGAAATCTCACTGACTTATTCTCCCGGCACTTCCTTTGGCCAAACAAGGTGCCGGCATGACGCTGTGCAGATCGTTCCTGTTGATGCTGTGTGCCTGTTTGCCCTTCACCACCTCAGCGGGCGATCTGCCGACGCCCGAAAACAGCCCCGTCCTGCGCATCCAGGGTTCCAACACCATTGGCGCCGCGTTGGGGCCGGCGCTGGTCGAAGGACTGATGCGCGAACAAGGCTTGCTCAAGGTCCGCAGTGAAGTCCCGGACAAAGCCAACGAACAACGTATCGTCGGCGAAACGGTTCAGGGACGACGGGTGATAGTGGACGTCGCTGCTCATGGTTCCAGCACCGGGTTCAGCACCCTCAAAACAGCATCCGCCGACCTCGCCGCCTCGTCACGCCCGATCAAGGACAGCGAACGAGTCGAGCTCAAAACCCTGGGCGACTTCAAAAGCCCCGGCGCCGAGCAAGTCATCGCCATCGATGGCCTGGCGATCATCCTCCATCCGCAAAATCCGCTGAACCAGCTCAGCACCGACCAATTGGCGCGAATTTTCAGCGGTGAGGCAAAAACATGGGAAGAGCTCGGTGGCAGCGGCGGGACAATTCACCTGTATGCGCGGGATGACCAATCGGGCACCTACGACACCTTCAAGGAATTGGTCCTCAGCCGCCGCGGGAAAACGCTCAACAGCGCCGCGAAACGCTTCGAATCCAGCGAGCAATTGTCCGACGCCGTCAGTCTGGATCGGCAAGGCATCGGTTTTATCGGTTTGCCCTACGTGCGCCAGGCCAAAGCCGTGGCGATTGCCGATGGCCAATCCCAGGCCATGCTGCCGCTCAACAACCTTATTGCCACGGAAGACTATCCGCTGTCCCGGCGACTGTTCTTTTACCTGCCGCCCACCGGGAAAAATCCTTGGGCACAAGCGCTGGTGGCGTTCGCGCAAAGCAGCAAAGGGCAGGAAATCGTCGCAGCCAATGGTTTTATCGCGCAGACCGTCCAGGCCATGACGGTTACGCCGAATGCACTGATGCCCGAGGGATATCAGGCGCTAAGTCGCCACGCCCAGCGGCTGTCGGTGAATTTCCGTTTCGAGGAAGGCAGCGCGACGCTGGACAACAAGGCCCGACAAGACTTGTCGCGGGTGCTCGACTATATAAAGCAGCACGATAAAACCAATCGGCAGGTGACGCTGGTGGGATTTGGTGATGCCAAGAGCGATCCGGCGCGTGCCGATCTGTTATCGAAACTGCGGGCCATGGCGGTGCGGCGGGAACTGGTGAAAAGCGGCGTGGTGTTTCGCGAGATTCGCGGCTTTGGCGCCGAAATGCCGGTGGCGGCGAATAGCGCGGATGAGGGGCGGATCAAGAATCGGCGGGTAGAGGTTTGGGTTTACTGAAGCGGGCAGGCTTTTCCTCGTCACTAAATTGGCCTGAAAAGACACTAATACTGACATTTCTTACAGGTTTTTTTTATCGAAAGTTATTGCTGAATGGTGACCCCCTTGTTGAGGGTCTATCACCTGAAAGGAATAATGACATGCCAACCGACCCGCAAACTCCAACACCACTCAAATCTGGCGACCGGGATGAAACCTTCGGCTTTCTAGGCACGGTGACTGGCCCTGCAAACGCCATTGCTCATTCGATTGTCTCATCGGACAACGGAATGCTGACTTACGCCATCGAGAACGGCGGAGAATTTCAAATCCATAGGAACCACGTCGACGGCGATCGAGATACTACATTTGGTACCGACGGTATTGTGACAGGACAATTTGAGAGTGGCAGAAGATCCAAACCCTGCCGACTGATACTTCAAGAGCGCAAGATTCTGGTCATCGGCGATATTCTTACTGAGCAAGGAAAACCAGGAGCACCGGCAGTCTTACGACTGAATGATAGTGGGAGCCCTGATCTTGTTTTCGGCACCATACAGTTGCCCTCTCCTGCGTTTTCCTCAAATTACGATTCGACTGAGGGATGCCTGCAGCACGACGGCAAAATCCTCATCCTGACCCAAAAGACGGATGCAATGGGTATCGGCAATTTGGGTCAACTGACACGACTGAAAAAGGATGGCCTGGGCGATGGAAGTGATGGGACTGATCTCGAATTTGGCGAGCAAGGGAAAGTCGAGGTCAGCTTCGGCGAGCACCTTAGTCGAATGATTAACGTGGTTGTGCAACCAGACAGCAAGATCGTTGTTGGGGGTAATTACGTCACGGTGAGCGCTTCCGTCTCCCGAATTGTGTTGGCGCGGTTTGACATTGATGGAGCGCTCGACAAGAGTTTTGGCGACGATGGTTACGTGTGGTTGGGCCCAGTAGATGGCCGACACGAGTTGGGGGAGTTGATCGTTCAGGATGACGGTAAATTGCTTTGCGTGGGTATGACGGGGCATTCCGATGCCCTGGTGATGCGATTTGACGCAAACGGCAAGCCCGACCCAACATTTAACGGAGGTCATGAAGTACTTACGGCGCTAGGTCATCAAAACGCGAGCTGGAGAGCACTGTCGATTCAGCCCAGCGACAAAAAAATCGTCGTGGCAGGCTGGACGCCCGGGTTCCCTTCATCAATGTTTTGGGGACGATTGTTGTCTGACGGTACTTTTGACACTGGCTTTGGTAACGCTGGCTGGATCAAATCATCCGTGCCAGGAATCCCATATTCTGTAGCCATCCAGAACGGTGGGAGAATCATCGTTGCAGGCATAAGGGAAAATGCGCGAATGTCTGTAGTCTGCGGAGTTCAGGGCTGACACAACTTCTCGATGACCGCAGCTTGGACGCCAGCAGTCAAACCAAATCTGCTGGCGTTCCAAGGCTTCGTCAGTGCCCGCTACGCATCATCTCTTTCGGCACGTACTTGCCGATCTCGAACTTGCCGATTGCCGCGCGGTGCACTTCGTCCGGGCCATCGGCCAGGCGCAGGGTGCGTTGCATCGCATACATATAGGCCAGCGGGAAATCGTTGGAAACCCCTGCCCCGCCATGCATCTGGATGGCCCGATCGATCACCCGCAGGGCCACGTTCGGCGCGACGACTTTGATCTGCGCGATCTCGCTCTTCGCCACCTTGTTACCGACGGTGTCCATCATGTACGCCGCTTTCAATGTCAGCAGGCGTGCCATGTCGATTTCCATCCGCGAGTCGGCGATCTTGTCGATGTTGCCGCCCAGGCGTGCCAACGGTTTACCGAACGCGGTGCGGCTCACTGCACGTTTGCACATCAACTCCAGCGCACGCTCGGCCATGCCGATCGAGCGCATGCAGTGGTGAATCCGGCCAGGGCCAAGGCGACCCTGGGCGATTTCGAAGCCGCGTCCCTCGCCCAGCAGGACGTTTTCATACGGCACGCGAACGTTTTCAAACAGCACTTCGGCGTGGCCGTGAGGCGCGTCGTCGTAGCCGAACACCGGCAACGGACGAACGATCTTCACACCCGGGGCATCCACCGGCACCAGGATCATCGAGTGCTGGGCGTGGCGTGGCGCGTCAGGATTGCTCAGGCCCATGAAGATCAGAATCTTGCAGCGCGGGTCGCAGGCGCCTGAGGTCCACCACTTTTTACCGTTGATCACCCACTCGTCGCCGTCACGCACAGCGCGGGCAGCCATGTTGGTGGCGTCGGACGAAGCGACGTCCGGTTCGGTCATGGCGAACGCGGAGCGGATCTCGCCGCGCAGCAGCGGTTCGAGCCAGCGTTGTTTCTGTTCTTCGTTGGCGTAACGCACCAGCACTTCCATGTTGCCGGTGTCCGGTGCGGAGCAGTTGAAGGGCTCAGGACCGAGCAGCGAGCGGCCCATGATTTCCGCCAATGGCGCGTATTCGAGGTTGGTCAGGCCGGCACCGAGTTCGGACTCAGGCAGAAACAGATTCCACAACCCTTCGGCCTTGGCCTTGAGTTTGAGCTCTTCCATGATCGCGGTCGGCTGCCAGCGATCGCCTTCGGCGACCTGGCGCTCGAACACGGCTTCGGCGGGATAAACGTAAGTGTCCATGAACGCGGTCACGCGCTCACGCAGTTCCTGAACCTTGGGCGAATAAGCGAAATCCATGAGCAATTACCTTCTTGGGCAGAGGTTGTTTTAGGTCATGCATCGATGCTAGAACAGCGTTGATAATTTACCTAGCCTATTCTCGGCGTGTATTAACATTCATCACCGATATATGATCGGCTGATTGAGAACCAACAATAAGAGTGCAGCGCAATGAATCTGAGCAAGGTCGACCTCAACCTTTTCATCGTCTTCGACGCGATCTACACCGAAGCCAATTTGACCCGAGCCGGGCAGATTGTCGGCATTACTCAGCCAGCCGTCTCGAACGCTCTGGCCCGCCTGCGCGAGACCTTCAACGACCCGTTGTTCGTGCGCACGGCGCAAGGCATGGTGCCGACACCGATGGCGCAAAACATCATCGGACCGGTGCGTAACGCGCTCTCCCTGCTGCGGGTGTCGGTGCAGGAAAGCCGGATTTTCAACCCGCTGCAAGCGGTCAAGACGTATCGCATCAGCATGACCGACCTGACCGAAGCGGTGATTCTGCCACCGCTGTTCCAGCGCCTGCGCCGGCTGGCGCCGACGGTGATCATCGAAAGTTTTCTGTCCAAGCGCCGCGAGACCACCAAGGAACTGGCGGCCGGGCGTCTCGATTTCGCCGTGGATGCGCCACTCAACACTGACCCGCAGGTGCGTCACGTCAAGTTGATGGAAGACCGCTACGTCTGCGCCATGCGCAAGGGCCATCCGCTGGCGGGCAAGGAGAAATTCACCCTCGATGATTATCTGTCGCTGACGCACATTCATATTTCCAGCCGCCGCAGCGGTCTGGGTCACGTCGACCTGGCCCTGGGGAAAATGGGCATCCAGCGCAAGATTGCCCTGCGCTCCCAGCATTATCTGATGGCGTCCCAGGTGTTGCAGCAGACCGACATGGTCATGACCGTGCCGGAGCGCTTCGCCCGTCGTCATGACCTGTATTCGGTGAACCTGCCGGTCAACGACGTGCCGCCGGTGGAAACGCACCTCTACTGGCACGAAAGCACTGACCAGGACCCGGCCAACCGCTGGATGCGCGAACAGATGATCGAGTTGTGCCAGCAAGTGACGGCGCATGAGAAGAAGCTCGATAAGGTGTAAGGCTTTGGACCGCGTTATCGTTCGCGGGCAAGCCTCGCTCCCACAGGGATCTCTGCACACACAGATTTTGTGTTCCTTGCAGATCCAATGTGGGAGCAAGCCTGCTCGCGAAGAGGCCAGCAAGGACACCAACAATTCACGCCCCTTGACGTAAACGTCAACCTGCCATTAGCTTAGCGCCATGACCTTCTTCGAGCGCTTCCATGAGCAGCCAGACCTATAGCATTTCAGACCTCGCCCGCGAGCTCGACATCACCACGCGGGCCATTCGCTTCTATGAAGAGCAAGGCCTGCTCAGCCCTGAGCGCCGTGGCCAGGAACGTGTGTATACGCCCCGTGACAAGGTCAGTCTGAAGCTGATCCTGCGGGGCAAGCGCATTGGCTTTTCCTTGGCTGAATGCCGCGAGCTGATCGAACTTTACGACCCCACCGGCGGCAACCAGAAACAGCTGCAAACCATGCTGAGCAAGATCGCCGAGCGCCGCGAACAGCTGGAGCAGCAGATGCTCGACATCGAGCAGATGAAACTGGAACTGGACACCGCGCAGGAGCGCTGCACCCAGGCGCTGGAGCAGACGATCAAGAGCCAGCAACCCGCTCAATAAACATTCCGGATACTTGTAGGAGCGAAGCTTGCTCGCGAAAGCGTCACATCAGTCGACACCAACGTTGAATGACATAACCGCGTTCGCGAGCAAGCTTCGCTCCTACGGGATTCGCTGAACATTCAGACAATTACAGCAGGTCGATTCCCATGTCCCTACCCTCTTATGTACGTTTGGTCGAAGTCGGTCCCCGTGATGGCCTGCAGAACGAAGCCCAACCCATCAGCGTTGCGGACAAGGTGCAACTGGTCGACGCGCTGACCGCTGCGGGCCTTGGCTATATCGAAGTCGGCAGTTTCGTTTCACCCAAGTGGGTGCCGCAAATGGCCGGCTCCGCCGACGTCTTTGCGCAAATCCAGCGCAAACCGGGTGTGACCTATGGCGCACTCGCCCCCAACCTGCGCGGGTTTGAGGATGCAATCGCGGCCGGGGTCAAGGAAGTCGCGGTGTTCGCCGCGGCCTCCGAAGCGTTTTCGCAACGCAACATCAATTGCTCGATCAGCGAAAGCCTGGCGCGCTTCGTGCCGATCATGGATGCGGCCAGGCAACACGGCGTCAGCGTGCGTGGTTACGTGTCCTGCGTGCTGGGCTGTCCTTACGAAGGTAACGTCGCTCCCGAACAAGTCGCCCACGTCGCCCGCGAGCTTTACGCGATGGGCTGCTATGAAGTCTCCCTGGGTGACACCATCGGCACCGGCACCGCCGGCGCGACCCGCAAGATGTTCGAGGTGGTTTCGGCCCAAGTGCCGCGTGAAAAACTGGCCGGGCACTTCCACGACACTTATGGCCAGGCCATGGCCAACATCTATGCCAGCCTGCTGGAGGGTATCGCGGTGTTCGACAGCTCCATCGCCGGTCTCGGCGGCTGCCCTTACGCCAAGGGCGCCAGCGGTAACGTCGCCACCGAAGACGTGGTTTACCTGCTCAACGGCCTCGGTATTGAGACCGGCATTGATCTGGACGCTCTGATTTTGGCCGGCCAGCAGATTTGCTCCGTGCTGGGGCGACCGACCGGTTCGCGCGTGGCCAAGGCTCGCAGCGCACAGTGAGGCGTGCGGGTGTTACCGCTGTGCCTGAAACGTGGGGCACAAGCGAGTAACACGGAAACAAATTGTCTGGTTTCATCCGAAGGAAAAATCTCACAAAAAGTTAAATAGTTGATTTGTAAGGTTTTTTTAAAGTTGGCACGGCTTCTGCTATCTCTACTGCATAACAAGAACAAAAAAAGCGGCAAACCCAATAAAAATAAGACGTAACGACTCTGACATAACAAAAACAACACGGCAGAGACGCAGCTAACAGATTTTTTTGGAGAGGATGTGCTTTTCAGGGTGCTTTTCGGAGTAACCCGCAACCGGGCAGAGAACAATAAAACTACCTTCAGGTAGCTCCCGAACTGGTTGGATCGCTCAGCGAAAAAGTAGATCAGCGCTCAAAAAAATACGTTTGCTCTTGATCCCGGATGGGGATCGACAAAAACAGCGGTAAAGGGTCACGGTCACTAAAAACAACAACAGACCGCCCCTCAATAATAAAAAAAGAGCACGTGCGACGAAAATTAAAGGGGAGCTTCGGCTCCCCTTTGTGCTTTCTGCAATCCAGGATTCACCACCGCCCTTGTGGGAGCCAGCCTGCTGGCTCCCACAAGGGCGAATTTGTCAGACCTGCTTTTCGCGCAATTCCTCGATACTGATCTCGCGCATCCGGAATTTCTGGATCTTGCCGGTCACGGTCATCGGAAACTCTTCCACGAACTTGAAGTAACGCGGCGTCTTGAAGTGCGCGATGCGTTCCTTGCACCACGCTTGCAGCTCTTGTTCTGTCGCACTGTGGCCCGGGTGGAATTTGATCCAGGCGACAATCTCTTCGCCATAGCGCGAACACGGAATCCCGATCACTTGCACGTCCGCCACCGCCGGATGGGTGAAAAAGAACTCTTCCAGCTCACGGGGGTAAACATTCTCACCGCCGCGGATGATCATGTCCTTGTTGCGCCCGGCTATGCACACGTAACCCTCATCATTCATGCTCGCCAGGTCGCCGGTGTGCATCCAGCCCGCCTGATCGATGGCTTCAGCGGTGCCTTGCGGGTTGTTCCAGTAACCGAGCATCACGCTGTAACCGCGGGTGCAGAGTTCGCCGATGGTGCCACGCGGCACCAGGTTGCCGGCCTCGTCGATGATCTTGCTTTCCAGCTGCGGCTGAGTCCGGCCGACGGTGGTGACGCGCAGTTCCAACTCGTCCGATGGACCGGTCTGCAACGACACGGGGCTGGTTTCCGTCATGCCGTAGGCAATCTGCACTTCGCTCATGTGCATTTCATTGATGACCCGGCGCATGACCTCGATCGGACAGGTCGCCCCGGCCATGATCCCGGTGCGCAGGCTCGACAGATCGAAGTCGGCACGTTGCGGGTGATCGAGCATGGCGATGAACATGGTCGGCACGCCGTAGAGTGCGGTGGCTTTTTCTTCGGCCACCGTGGTCAGGGTCAGCAGCGGGTCGAACGCATCGTTGGGGTAGATCATGGTGCTGCCGTGGGTGATGCAGCCGAGATTGCCCATGACCATGCCGAAGCAGTGATACAACGGCACCGGGATCACCAGGCGGTCATGGGCCGTCAGCCCGAGGCTTTCGCCGACCATGTACCCGTTGTTGAGAATATTGTAGTGACTGAGGGTCGCGCCTTTCGGGAAACCGGTGGTGCCGGAGGTGTACTGGATGTTCACCGCCTGATCGAAATGCAGGCTGTCCTGGCGCTCACGCAAGTGTTCGGCGGACACGCTGGCGGCGAGATCGCCCAGTTGCGACCACGGCAGGAAGCCCGACGGGGGTTGTGCATCCAGACTGATGACGCCGCGCAAGTCTGGCAGGCGTTCGCTGTGCAGCTTTCCGATGGATTGCTCCGCCAGCTCAGGCACCAGGCCCTGCAGCATCCCGTGGTAGTCGGAGGTCTTGAACGCACCGGCGCAGACCAGCCATTGGCAGCCGGATTGCTTCAACACGTATTCAAGTTCGGAGCTGCGGTAGGCCGGGTTGATGTTGACCAGGATCACACCGATTTTCGCGCTGGCAAATTGGCTGATGCACCACTGCGCGCAATTCGGTGCCCAGATACCGAGGCGGTCACCGGTCTGCAAGCCGAGCGCCAACAGAGCTCTGGCGTGCAGGTCGACAGCCTCGGCCAATTGCTGCCAGGTGTAGCGCAACTGTTGATGGCGCACGACCAGCGCCTCCCCGGCCGGGTACTGCGCGACGGTGTTGTCGAATGCTTGACCGATGGTCATCGCCAGTAAGACTTTTTCCTGGGAACCACGGGTATAGCTGCGCTGCGGGCTTGCACTGGGTTGATCCATGACGACCCCTATTGTCTTTATTTGCGGGTGGGCGACCCAACCTGTAGGAGCGAAGCGTGCTCGCGAAGAGGCCAGTACATTCAACACTGATGTCGACTGATCTGACGCTTTCGCGAGCACGCCTCGCTCCTACAGGATTTGCCGCTGTTCGATCTTGAACTGGCCCTACTGTCGCTCAAGTTGACGTTAACGTAAAGGGTGATTGACAGCCATTCGTCACAGGCTTACGTTAACGTAAAGGTGAGAGCCAATTGACGGCCTCACCAACCGACAAAAAAGCCAAAAGGTGACCCATGAGCTACCCATCCCTGAACTTTGCCCTCGGTGAAACCATCGACATGCTGCGCGATCAGGTTCAGTCCTTCGTCGCCAAAGAGATCGCCCCGCGCGCCGCTCAGATCGACATCGACAACCTGTTCCCGGCTGACCTGTGGCGCAAATTCGGCGACATGGGCCTGCTGGGCATTACCGTCGCGGAAGAATATGGCGGTGCCGGCCTGGGCTACCTGGCCCACGTGGTCGCCATGGAAGAAATCAGTCGCGGCTCGGCGTCAGTCGCCTTGTCCTACGGCGCGCACTCCAACCTCTGCGTCAACCAGATCAACCGCAACGGCAATCACGAACAGAAAACCAAGTACCTGCCGAAGCTGATCAGCGGCGAACACATTGGCGCCCTGGCCATGAGCGAACCGAATGCCGGTTCCGACGTGGTGTCGATGAAGCTGCGTGCCGACAAGCGTGGCGATCACTACGTGCTCAACGGCAGCAAGACCTGGATCACCAACGGCCCCGACGCCAACACCTACGTGATCTACGCCAAGACCGACCTGGAAAAAGGCCCCCACGGCATTACCGCGTTCATCGTCGAACGTGATTCGAAAGGCTTCAGCCGCAGCAATAAATTCGACAAGCTCGGCATGCGCGGTTCCAACACCTGCGAGCTGTTCTTCGATGACGTCGAAGTGCCGGAAGAAAACATCCTCGGCGTGCTCAACGGCGGCGTGAAAGTGCTGATGAGCGGCCTCGACTACGAACGCGTCGTGCTGTCCGGCGGCCCGACCGGGATCATGCAGGCCTGCATGGACCTGATCGTTCCCTACATCCACGACCGCAAGCAGTTCGGCCAAAGCATCGGTGAGTTCCAGCTGATCCAGGGCAAAGTCGCCGACATGTATACCCAACTCAATGCCAGCCGCGCTTATCTGTATGCCGTGGCCCAAGCCTGCGAGCGTGGCGAAACCACCCGCAAGGACGCCGCCGGCGTGATCCTCTACAGCGCCGAACGCGCCACGCAAATGGCCCTCGACGCGATCCAGATTCTTGGCGGCAACGGCTACATCAACGAATTCCCGGCCGGTCGTCTGCTGCGTGACGCCAAGCTGTACGAAATCGGCGCTGGCACCAGTGAGATCCGTCGCATGCTGATCGGTCGCGAACTGTTCAACGAAACGAAATAAATTTCGTCAGCGGCAGGCGGCAAGTTTCAAGCTGCAAGAGGACCGTGCTCTTGCTTCAACTTGTAGCTTGTCGCTTGCAACTCGAAGCTGCTACGGAGTAGCCCCATGATTCTGCATACCCAGCTCAACCCCCGTTCGGCGGAGTTCGCGGCCAACAGCGCGGCGATGCTCAAACAGGTCGACGCCCTGCACACCCTGCTCGCCCAAGTGCAGCAAGGTGGCGGTCCGAAGGCGCAAGAACGTCACACCTCGCGGGGCAAATTGCTGCCGCGTGAACGGATCAATCGCCTGCTCGATCCGGGCTCACCGTTTTTAGAGATCAGCCAACTGGCGGCCTACGCGGTCTACGGCGAAGACGTTCCGGCGGCGGGCGTGATTGCCGGGATCGGCCGTGTCGAAGGCGTCGAGTGCATGATCGTCGCCAACGACGCCACAGTGAAAGGTGGCTCGTATTACCCGCTGACGGTGAAAAAACACCTGCGTGCCCAGACCATCGCCCAGCAGAATCGCCTGCCGTGCATCTATCTGGTGGATTCGGGCGGCGCCAACCTGCCGCGTCAGGATGAAGTGTTTCCAGACCGCGAGCACTTCGGACGGATCTTCTTCAACCAGGCCAACATGAGCGCCATGGGCATCCCGCAAATTGCCGTGGTCATGGGCTCCTGCACCGCGGGTGGTGCTTATGTGCCAGCGATGGCTGACGAAGCGATCATGGTGCGCCAGCAGGCCACCATTTTCCTCGCCGGTCCGCCGTTGGTGAAAGCCGCGACCGGCGAAGTGGTCAGCGCCGAAGACCTCGGCGGGGCTGATGTGCATTGCAAGATTTCCGGTGTCGCCGACCACTACGCCGAGAGCGATGAACACGCGCTGGCCATTGCGCGGCGCAGCGTCGCCAACCTCAACTGGCGCAAGCTCGGCGAACTGCAGCAGCGCACACCCATCGCCCCGCTCTACGCCAGCGATGAGCTGTACGGCGTGGTGTCGGCCGACGCCAAGCAACCGTTCGATGTGCGCGAGGTGATCTCGCGACTGGTCGACGGTTCGGTGTTCGACGAATTCAAGGCGCTGTTCGGGACCACGCTGGTGTGCGGCTTCGCGCATCTGCACGGTTACCCTATCGCGATCCTCGCCAACAACGGCATCCTGTTCGCCGAAGCCGCGCAGAAAGGCGCGCACTTTATCGAACTGGCTTGCCAGCGCGGCATTCCTTTGCTGTTCCTGCAAAACATCACCGGCTTCATGGTCGGCCAGAAATACGAGGCCGGCGGCATCGCCAAGCACGGCGCAAAACTGGTGACCGCCGTGGCGTGTGCCAAGGTGCCGAAATTCACCGTGATCATCGGCGGCAGTTTTGGCGCCGGTAACTATGGCATGTGCGGGCGCGCGTACGATCCGCGCTTCCTGTGGATGTGGCCGAACGCGCGCATCGGCGTGATGGGCGCCGAGCAAGCGGCTGGCGTATTGGTGCAGGTCAAGCGCGAGCAGGCCGAGCGCAGTGGCCAGGGTTTCAGCGCCGAGCAGGAAGCCGAGATCAAGCAACCGATCCTCGATCAATACGAAGAACAGGGCCACCCTTATTACTCCAGCGCACGGCTGTGGGACGACGGCGTCATCGACCCGGCGCAGACCCGCGACGTGCTGGCCCTGGCCTTGTCCGCGTCGCTGAACGCGCCAATCGAACCGAGCCGCTTCGGCGTGTTCCGGATGTGATCCGACCCTGTAGGGGCGAGGCTTACCCGCGAAGGCATTGGCACATCCAGCATCGATGTGACTGACAAACCACCTTCGCGGGCAAGCCTCGCTCCCACAGAATAGAGTTGTGGAGACGGACAAACATGAGCGACTTCAACACCCTCGAACTGCTGACCGACCCACGAGGTTTCGCGACCCTGTGGCTCAGCCGTGAAGAAAAGAACAACGCATTCAACGCCGAGATGATCCGCGAACTGATCCTCGCACTGGACAAAGTATCAACCGATGCCAGCCTGCGGTTTCTGCTGGTGCGCGGCCGCGGCAAGCATTTCAGCGCCGGTGCCGACCTGGCCTGGATGCAGCAATCGGCCGAGCTCGATTACCACACCAACCTCGACGACGCCCGGGAACTGGCGGAATTGATGTACAACCTTGCCAAGCTGAAAATCCCGACCCTGGCCGTGGTGCAAGGCGCGGCCTACGGCGGCGCGCTGGGCCTGATCAGTTGCTGCGACATGGCGATTGGCACCGATGACGCGCAGTTCTGTCTGTCAGAAGTGCGCATCGGCCTGGCACCGGCGGTGATCAGCCCGTTCGTGGTGCAAGCCATCGGCGAGCGCGCAGCACGCCGTTATGCCCTGACGGCTGAACGTTTCGGCGGGCAACGGGCGCGGGAAATCGGCCTGTTGTCGGAGAGCTATCCGGTCGCTGAGCTGGAGCAGAACGTGGAGAAGTGGATCGACAACCTGCTGCTCAACAGCCCGGCCGCCATGCGCGTCAGCAAGGACTTGCTGCGTGAAGTCGGCAACGGCGCGCTGACCCCGGCGCTGCGCCGTTACACCGAGAATGCCATCGCCCGCATCCGCGTCAGCCCCGAAGGCCAGGAAGGTCTTCGGGCTTTTCTGCAAAAACGTCCGCCGAGCTGGCAAGCACCGACCACCCCCAAGGAGCCGCGTTGATGAGCGCACCTGTGATTACCTCTCTGCTGGTGGCCAACCGTGGCGAAATCGCCTGCCGGGTGATGCGCACCGCCAAGGCGTTGGGCCTGACCACCGTGGCCGTGCACAGCGCCACTGACCGCGACGCCCGGCACAGCCGCGAAGCGGATATCCGCGTCGACCTCGGCGGCAGCAAAGCCGCTGACAGCTATCTGCAAATCGATAAATTGATCGCTGCGGCCAAGGCCAGCGGCGCTCAGGCGATTCACCCCGGTTATGGCTTTTTGTCCGAGAACGCCGGGTTCGCCCGCGCCATTGAAGACGCTGGCCTGATCTTCCTCGGCCCGCCCGCCTCGGCCATTGACGCGATGGGCAGCAAGTCGGCCGCCAAAGCCTTGATGGAAACCGCCGGTGTGCCCCTGGTGCCCGGCTACCACGGCGAAGCCCAGGACTTCGATACCTTCCGCGATGCCTGCGAACGCATCGGTTATCCGGTGTTGCTCAAGGCGACAGCGGGTGGCGGCGGCAAAGGCATGAAAGTGGTTGAGGACGTCAGCCAGCTGGCCGAAGCCCTCGCCTCGGCGCAGCGTGAAGCGAAATCCTCGTTTGGCGATTCGCGGATGCTGGTGGAGAAATACCTGCTCAAGCCGCGTCATGTGGAAATCCAGGTGTTCGCCGATCAGCACGGTAACTGCCTGTACCTCAATGAACGTGACTGCTCGATTCAGCGTCGCCATCAGAAAGTCGTCGAAGAAGCGCCCGCTCCCGGCTTGAGTCCGGAACTGCGTCGCGCCATGGGCGAAGCCGCCGTGCGTTCGGCACAGGCCATCGGCTATGTCGGCGCCGGCACCGTGGAGTTTTTGCTGGATTCGCGCGGCGAGTTTTTCTTCATGGAGATGAACACGCGTCTGCAGGTCGAGCACCCGGTCACCGAAGCGATCACCGGCCTCGATCTGGTGGCGTGGCAGATTCGTGTGGCGCGCGGTGAAGCGTTGCCGATGACTCAAGAGCAGGTTCCGTTGATCGGCCATGCGATTGAAGTGCGGCTGTACGCCGAAGACCCGAGCCATGATTTCCTGCCGGCCACCGGGCGCCTGGCGTTGTATCGCGAATCGGCCGAAGGTCCGGGACGTCGGGTCGACAGCGGTGTGGAAGAAGGCGACGAGATCTCGCCGTTCTACGACCCGATGCTCGGCAAGCTGATTGCCTGGGGCGAGGACCGTGAGCAGGCGCGGCTGCGATTGTTGAGCATGCTCGATGAGTTTGCGATCGGCGGGCTGAAGACCAACATCAACTTCCTGCGCCGGATCATCGCTCACCCGGCATTCGCTGCGGCAGAACTTGATACCGGGTTTATTCCGCGTTATCAGGAGCAATTGTTGCCAGAGCCAGCGGACCTCAGTGACGAGTTCTGGCAAGCCGCTGCTCAGGCGTTTGCCCAGAGCCAGCCAGGTTCTCCGCGCGCTGATGACCTGAGCTCGCCTTGGGCTGTGGGCAATGGTTTTCGTGCTGGACTGCCGAGGGAAATCACCCTCCACCTCAGTTGTGAAGGACAAGACCGGGCGCTGACGCTGGGTAACGTTGATGCCCACACCGCACAGCTCAAGGGCGAACAGCTGCTGACCGAGCACAACGGAGTGCGCCGCCAGCACCGGGTCATTCGCCGTGGCGAGGTTGTGTATCTGCAGTGGGAAGGGGAATTGCGCCGCATCGAGGCTTACGACCCGATCAGCGCCGTCGAAGCCAGTCACAGTCATCAGGGTGGGCTCACCGCGCCCATGAACGGCAGCATCGTGCGCGTGCTCGTCGAGGCTGGGCAAACGGTTGAGGCCGGTGCGCAACTGGTGGTGCTGGAAGCGATGAAGATGGAACACAGCATTCGCGCGCCCCATGCCGGGGTGATCAAGGCGCTGTACTGCCAGGAAGGCGAGATGGTCAGCGAAGGCAGTGCGTTGGTCGAACTGGAAGAAGCGTGAAATGAAGATCGGTCCTACGCATTGCGAGGACCGATCTGATTAGAATTTGGCCGTTGCCTGAACCACCACGCCGAGGATTCGACACTCTTCGGTGAAAAGGGCTTTCGGATATGTCGGATTGAGCGGGACCAGGTAACGCTGCCCGCCCTCTTCGATCAGCTTGCGAAAGATCGCTTCAACACTGCCCGCCCATTGCGCGATCACCAGCTTTCCGGGTTCCGGCACAATGGCCGGGTCCACCAGGATCATCATGCCTTCGGCAATGCTGATTCCGCTGGGCGCGGTCATCGCGTCGCCGACCACCTCGAGCCAGAAGGCCGCGCCCTGAGCGTGGTAATCGGTCAGTTCGAAACGCGGCTTGCCGTAGACCGATAGCTCACCGTCACGCAGCTGCGCAGGCTCGCGCCAGTCACTGACCGGGTAACGGAAGTACGGGTTGTACTTTTGCGTCAGGGGCATCTCGTCGTCCGGTACGACCAAAGGCTCGCGAATGACCATCGCCACTTCCAGAAAATCCATCCCGAGCGCCCGCAAGACACGATTCATGTCTTCGATGCTCGGCTGACGGCGCTTATTCAGCCAGTGACCCACACCGCCCTGGGACATCCCGAGGCGATCGGCGAGTACTTCCTGAGTGACTTTCAACTCACTCATCTTGGCTTTGACCAACTCAATCCATTTATCCATGGGCGGCACGATACGTGGCGGACTCCGGGCAACAAAACACAAATTGTAGTATTTAAATTCTCGTCACAAATACAGTTAGTACTAGGATTGGTTCACGGATCTGAATCTATCACGGAGCTTGCCATCGCCATGACGTTACCCCGCAATGACCTGTCGGATATGCAAATGGACACCACCCTCACCTCGCCCAAAGGCAACGCCGCCGCGCAAAAAGCCTTGGACTATTACTTGAAACCAACTGTGTCAGAAGCGGTGGCCGAGGAGCGATTTTTTGATGTGAACCCTGCGGTCAGCGGTGAAGAAGCGCTGGTGCATGCGTCGGATCTGTTGCGCTGTGCCGCAGCGACCGCCTACGAGTCGGCCAGCAACTTGCACGGAGCAAGTCGGGACCTGGCCTTTTCGACAGTGCATATGATCGATATGGCCAAGGCGATGATTGATCGTTCTTTACAGGGTCAGCGCGTTTGAGCCGGACGCACTTTTGAGGAAAGACGGGAAAGAATTTTCCAATCGAGCAGATAAAATCATTTGACTTGCAAACGAGAATGATTATTATTGCATGCAGCTGATCGCGAGATCAGTCGATGGACCAAGAGACCTTAGGTCGGTCTCCTGGACTATCTCCTCATCAGGCTAATCACGGTTTTTGACCCGGCTTTTTGCCGGGTCTTTTTTTTGCCAGTTATTCTGGCTTTGGCTTCAGGCTAATGAAGTCTTCAGGTGTTGCGAATTCGATTGGCGCGGATGATATCAAAAGAATATCCACTGGCAAGAGAAGCCCGGCATCATTGGCCCAAACTAATGAAAAATAGCGCTTGAGAATCAATCACACAGTCTCTAAGCTGCGTCTGCGTCAAGGAAGACGCCCCCCTTTTACCCCGCAATTTCCCCCGGTTTTTCCCTTCCCAGCGTGTAAAGTAGCAGCCATAAAAATCATATTCAGGAATCGACTATGACCGTGGCTAAATCCTCATTCGACATCAGCGCAAATTTCGACAGCGGCAACATTGAAGTGCTGGACATCAGTAATCCACTTCAAGCCCTGCTGGCCATCAAACCGGACACCCGCAGCCAGCATTTCCAGTGGTTTCATTTCAAGGCCAGCGGTCTGCATGTCGGTCAGGAGCACTGGTTTCGTCTGAACAATGCCAGCAAATCCTCGTACAACAAGGCTTGGGACGGTTATCAGGCGGTGGCGTCCTACGACCACGTCAACTGGTTCCGCGTACCGACCATCTTCGAAGGCGACTGCCTGCGCTTCAGCCTCGAAGCCACGGCCACCCACGCCTGGTTTGCCTACTTCGAACCCTACAGCCGTGGCCGTCACGACTGGTTGATCGAACAGGCGCTGACCAAGGCTGGCACCGAACTGCTCGCCACCGGCAAAAGCGTGGAAGGTCGTGACATCCAGTTACTGCGTAAAGGCAACGGCGCCGAAGGTCAGCGCAAAGTCTGGATGATTGCCCAGCAACACCCCGGCGAACACATGGCCGAATGGTTCATGGAAGGCGTGATCGAACGCCTGGAAAAGCACGACGACCCGGTACTGAACAAACTGCTGACCAGCGCCGACCTGTACCTGGTGCCGAACATGAACCCGGACGGCGCCTTCCACGGTCACTTGCGCACCAACGCCATGGGCCAGGACCTCAATCGCGCCTGGCAGAGCGCCAGCCAGGACATCAGCCCGGAAGTGCTGTTCGTTCAGCAGCAAATGGAAAAGTACGGCGTCGACTTGTTCCTCGACATCCATGGCGATGAAGAAATCCCCTACGTATTCACCGCCGGTTGCGAAGGCAACCCGGGTTACACGCCGCGGATCGAAAAACTCGAAGAGCATTTCCGCAGCCATCTGAAACACCTGACCAAGGACTTCCAGACCAAGCACGGCTATACCCGCGACGAACCGGGCAAAGCCAACATGACGCTGGCCTGTAACAGTGTCGGTCAGAAATTCGACTGCCTGTCGCTGACCCTGGAGATGCCCTTCAAGGACAACAACGATGCGCCGAACGCCTTGACCGGCTGGTCGGGCAAGCGCTCCAAGCAGTTGGGCAAGGACGTGCTGACGACCGTTGCCGATATGATCGATACCCTGCGCTGATCGCCCTCGATGGCTGCATGCCCGGCATGCAGCCATGATGCCTTCAGCCGCGATCCTTCCCGCGCAACATGCTGTCCAGCACATCATCACGCCGCACCCAACCGTGAAACAACGCTGCCGCCAGATGCAGCAACACGGTCAGAAACAGCAAGTACGCCAGATACCCGTGAGCCTTGCGCAAAAACGCAAACATCTGCGCATTGGCGGGCAGGATCGACGGCAACTGGAACGAATTGCTGAGCATCACCGGATCCCCGGCCGCTGAAATCATCGCCCAGCCCAGCAGCGGCAAAATGAACATCAGTGCGTACAACAAGACATGCGAAGCCTTCGCCGCCAGTGCCTGCCATCCGGGCAAATCCGCCGGCAATGGTGGTTGCCGAGTGGAAAAACGAACGACCAGGCGCACGATCACCAGCAGCAGAATCGCAATCCCCAACGGTTTGTGCAGATGGATCAGCCACTCATGCCGCTCGGACACCGAGGCCACCATGCCTGCGCCGATAAACAGCATTGCAATGACCATCAGCGCCATCAGCCAATGCAGCAGCCGCGCCAACGGCGCGAAATGATTCGGTTGAGCACTCATTGATGAGCCTCCTGTTTAGCGTTGGCGGCAGGCAACTGTTTGACTTCACTGGTGCGGCGCAGATAGGAACTGGCGTACCCCGCCGAGCGAGCGGCGAGCAATGGGTCGTCGGAGCCTTCAATACCGGCCGGCAATACGAGCGGGTCATAGTTGATGTCGCGGCATTCGCCATCGAGTTGCGGCTGGGTGCGTTCCAGCACCAAGGTGCCGGCATTCACCACTTTGCGACCGTCAGGCCAGGCCTTGCTGGCGTCGTTGACCGGATCACCGGGGTTAGCCAGGGTGATGTTCAACTGCCAACGCAGCGGCCCGGCGGATAAACGCTGAACCAGGTCTTTTTCAAGAAAGTCAGCCCCTTCAGGCGCCGTGGCACCCGCAGCATCCTGGGCAACCGGCGTCATGCTCCAGCGCACCGCTTGGCGCTGGCCGGCCGCGTTCACCAGGTAAAACGCGTTGACGCTGTTGTACGTCTCCGTCGCATAGCTGGCCGAAGGCTTGGCCGTCTTGATCCAGGCCAGGAATGGCGCGGCTTCCGGGTGAGCTCCAAAGAACGCCGGAACCGCCGCAGGATTGGGCTTGCCGGTGGCCGGATCCGGCGATTGCGCTTGCTGCAATTGATAGAACGCTTCAGGCGTACCCACCGGGAACACCGGCATGCTGTTCATCCCGGTGCGCCATTGCTGGCCGTTGGCCTGGGTAAAACGTAGCGCCATGCTGCGGATCGGCACGCTGCTGTCCGGCGCGTAGGGATTACCCGCAGGCAAGGCAAAACGCCCGACCACTGGGGTCTGCGCCTCGTTGAAGACCTGGGCGCTGGAATAGCTGCGCGCCTCGCCACTGCTTTCGAAATGCCCGATCACGCACACCCCTTTTGAGTGGTTACGGCGAAATCCGGGGTGCACACCGTTGTTGGTTTCCAGCACATTGATCAGCTTTTTCGGCGTCAGGCGGTGTGGGTCGAGCGTGCCGTTGACGTAGGCAAAAGCACCGGCCAGCGCCGCGACTACCACGGCAATGCCGCCCAGGCGTAACGTCAGGCTTGCAGCACTCAGCGGTGGCCGGGTGGGCGGTGATGAACGATCTACCATGAATGACTCCAGGGCCATCGGCCACAAGTGAGAAGAACCAAGCAGACGTACGCCACAGCGCTTTATTCCATCGCCCGGTATTTATTTTTCCGGACGTGGAATAACCTCCAATGCCGGGCGTCTTCCTAGTCCACAGCGTAGTGACTAGTCAGAACTTCATGAACGATATCGACGAACAACTCAGAGAAATCATTCCCAGGTTGCGACGGTTTGCCGTGTCGCTGACCCGCAATCCCAGCAGCGCTGACGATCTGGTGCAGTCGAGCCTGGAGCGCGCCCTGTCGAGCTGGGGCGACAAACGCCCAGAGGGCGACTTGCGCGCGTGGTTGTTTTCGATCCTTTATCGGCAGTTTCTCGACGCCCACCGGCGCTCCCGGCGTTATGCGCGGATGCTCGAATTCTTTACCGGTCGTGACGATGCGCAACCGTCGGTAGAACGTACCGTGCTCGCCCAATCGACTCTGCAAGCCTTCGACCAACTCACCACCGAACAGCGCGCGCTGCTGCTCTGGGTGTCGGTGGAAGGTTTGAGTTATAAAGAGGTCGCCGAGATTCTCGACGTCCCCACCGGCACCGTGATGTCCCGCCTGTCCCGCGCCCGTCAGGCCCTGCGCCAACTCAGCGACGGCGAAATCACCAGCCCTTCTCTGCGGATACTCAAATGATCAGCATGCCCCCGAGCGAACGCGACCTGCACGCCTACGTCGATCATCAACTCAATGACGCCGACCGACGCCTGGTCGAGACTTACCTGGCCAGCAACCCTCAAACCGCCGCGCAAGTGCGCGCCTGGCAGCAGGACGCCCAGCACCTGCGCGCGGCCATGAGCGGCGCGTTGCACCATACGGCCAACCCGGACCTCGACCCGGCGCTGATTCGCCAGCGGATCAAACGCCAGTCGCGCCGTCATCTGGCCAGCGCCGCGGTGCTCTTGATCGCCGTCAGCGTCGGTGGACTGAGCGGCTGGCAGGCGCGGGAAATGACACTGGTCAGCGCGCAACCGCCGATGACCGATGCCCTGCAGGCGTACCGCTTGATCGCCCAGCAAGGCATTCTGCCGGCCGACTTCAAGGTCAGCGACGACGGTGACATGCAGGCCTGGCTCGACCGTTATTTCACCCGCGCCAACCGACTGCCGGACCTGACGGATTCGGGGTACAAGCCGGTCAGTGGTCGCTTGCTCAGCACCGAGCAAGGGCCGGCAGCGATGGTGGTTTACGAAGACCAGGGCGGTCACAAGATCAGCTTCTACGTGCGACCACCAGGACCGAAAAACAACCTGCTGCCTCGGGGCAGTCGCAGCGATGGCGAGTTGCAGGCCGAGTATTGGTCCGGCGCCGGCTACAACTATGCGATGGTCAGCCCGAGCGATACGCCAGCGGCGCAGAGGCTCAAGCAAACCACCCAATTCTGACCACCACCGCATTCCCCTGCAGGCTCACTCCTAAAGGGGGAGCGGCGGTTATTTGGAGAATGCGCTCAGCCCTGCCCGAACACCTGCGAAGGCCTACGCAGCAGCGGATCAAACGGATTGATCCGCGGCCCGATCAGCGCCGCTTCGCGCTTGAGCATCTCCACCACCGTCGGCAAACGATCCGGCCCCAGGCGATCACTCACCGTGGCCACGCTCAACGCCGCCACGGCCCGTCCTTCCCGATCGAGAATCGGCACCGCCACGCCGGCCATGCCTTGCAGTACGCCAGTGTTGCGCCCGGCGTAACCCAGCGTGCGCACGCTCTCGACTTCCGAACGCAGGAACACCTCGTCGTACAGGTGAAAATCCTTGAGCCGCGGCAAGTTGTAATGGATCACCGTATCGCGCTCTTCTTCCGGCAGAAACGCCAGAATCGCCAGACTACCCTGGCCGACGCCCAGCGCCACCCGCCCGCCGATATCGCCGGTAAAGGTGCGGATCGGAAACGGCCCTTCACTGCGGTCCAGGCAGATTGCATCAAACCCGCTGCGCGCCAGTAAAAACAACGAATCCCCCAACGAAGCCGACAGTCGCAGCAACGACGGTCGCACCAGTTCGCGCAAATTCCCGGTGTTGCCGGCCCGCGCCGCCAACGCAAAAAAATCCAGGCTCAAGCGATAGCGTTTGCTGCGAGCGTCCTGTTCGACCATGCCTTCGTCCATCAGGCTGCGCAACAAACGGTGCGTGGTCGGTTGCGACAGGCCGATACGCTGGGCCAGTTGGGTCACACGCTCCCCGCCCTCGACGGCGTCACCCAGACTGCGCAACACGGCAAACAGTCTGGACACGGCCCCGACACCGACTTCATTTTTGTTTTCATTCCGCTCAGTGGAATCAGGCATGTGATTACTCGACAAAAAATTTACTCACCGAATGAAACTGAAAATAGTCATCGCTTCAGTGAAATAGGCCATTGAGCCCATCCTATTCTTCGTCCTACTCTGCGTCCAGACAGGGGCGATTCGAACAACAGCGGCAGCCGACTGAAGTCGAGCGCCAACGCACCCCGCAACATCTTTTCGTATCTGCCCATACAAAAAAGCGCGCCTTCGGGCGACGCATAACAATCTCAGGTGGAGCGCAGTCATGGCTTTTGTGCAACTTGAAGGACTCGGCAAACGTTACGGCGAGATCGACGCCGTCGTCGCCACCAACCTCTCGGTCGAGAAAGGCGAGTTCGTGTCCCTGCTCGGCCCCTCCGGCTGCGGCAAAACCACCACCCTGCAAATGATCGCCGGCTTCGTCGAAGTCAGCAGCGGACGCATCCTGCTCGACGGTCGCGACATCACCCACGCCAAACCCGCCAGCCGTGGCTTGGGCGTGGTGTTCCAGAGTTACGCGCTGTTCCCGCACATGACTGTCAAAGACAACGTCGCCTTCGGCCTGCGGATGCGCAAAGTGCCAGGCGCCGAGTTGCAGCAACGAGTGGATCGGGTGTTGAAACTGGTGCGCCTGAATCAGCACGCCGAGCGTTACCCACGGGAACTCTCCGGTGGCCAGCGTCAGCGTGTCGCGCTGGCCCGGGCGCTGGTGATCGAACCTCCCGTGCTGCTGCTCGATGAGCCGCTGTCCAACCTCGACGCCAACCTGCGCGAAGAGATGCAGTTCGAGATCCGCCGCATCCAGCGTGAAGTCGGGATCACCACGTTGATGGTCACCCACGATCAGTCCGAAGCACTGTCCATCAGCGACCGCGTGGTGGTGATGCAGGCCGGGCGCATCACCCAGATCGACGCGCCCTACACCCTTTATGAACACCCACGCACCGAGTTCATTTCCGGGTTCGTCGGCAAAGCCAATTTGCTGCCCGGCGAGCGTGATGGCGCGGGCGTGGTCCAGGTGCAAAGGGGCGGTGAACTGACCCTGAGTCTGCGCCCGGAAAAAATCGATCTGCGGGAGCACGGCCAAGGTCGGCTGCAAGGCCAGATCGTCAGCCGTTTCTTCCTTGGCAGCCAATGGTTGTACGGCGTCTCGACGAACTTGGGCGAACTCAGCGTGGTGCGCCGCAACGACGGCTCGGCACCCTTGACCGAAGGCACAGCAGTCGGACTCGATTGGGACGCGACCTTGCTGCGGGTACTGAGCGTGGATGAGGTGCCGGCATGAGTACGCTTGCTGCCATCCGCCAGGGACGCCAGGGGTATTGGCTGTCGGCACCGGCCCTGGCGTTGTACCTCGGCCTGCTGATCATCCCGCTGCTGCTGACCCTGGTGCTGTCGTTCAACGTGTTCGATTACAGCTCGGGGATCAACGGCGACGCCTTCACCCTCGACCACTACAGCAGCTTGCTGGGCGATCCGTACTTCTACGAGATCTTCCTGCGCACGATGTGGATCAGCGCCCTGACCACCCTGCTCTGCGTAGTGATCGGTGTACCCGAGGCCTACATCCTCAGCCGCATGGGCGCACCCTGGCGCTCGATTTTCCTGATTCTGATCCTCACGCCGTTGCTGATTTCGGTGGTGGTGCGTGCCTTCGGCTGGAGCCTGCTGCTGGGTGCCGACGGGCTGGTCAATCAAACCCTGCAAGCCTTCGGTGGCTCACCGATGAAGTTGCTGTACACGCCGTTCGCGGTGGTGATTGCGCTGGTGCACGTGATGCTGCCGTTCATGATCATTCCGGTGTGGACCTCGCTGCAAAAACTCGACCCCGCCGCCGAACAGGCCGCGCTGTCGCTGGGGGCCAGCCACTTCACGGTGATGCGCCAGGTGGTGTTGCCGCAGATCATGCCCGGCGTGCTCTCGGGCACCTTGATTGTGTTTGGTCTGGCCGCCAGTTCGTTCGCCATTCCCGGTCTGCTCGGCGGACGTCGCTTGAAGATGGTCGCCACGTTGATCTACGACCAATACCTGTCGGAGCTCAACTGGCCGATGGGCGCGGCCATCGCGGTCGCGCTGCTGTTGCTCAACCTGCTGATCATGCTGTCGTGGAACCGGATGATCGAAGGCCGCTACAAGAAGTCATTGGGATAACTCGTCATGTCCAAGAACGGTCCTTTCGCCCTGCTGTTCCATGCCCTGGTGGTGCTGTTCATGCTCGCGCCGCTGGTGGTGGTGTGCCTCGTGGCCTTCACCCCGGAAAACACCCTGAGCCTGCCGACCACCGAGTTTTCGTTGCGATGGTTTCGTGCGGTGTTCGAGCGTGCCGACTTTGTCGATGCGTTCTACAACAGCCTGATCCTGGCGTTCTGCGCGGCCAGTATTGCCACGCTGATTGCGGTGCCGGCGGCGCTGGCGATCACGCGTTTCGAGTTCCCTGGACGGGACTTTCTCAACGGCCTGTTTCTGTCACCGATCATCATTCCGCACCTGGTATTGGGCGTGGCGTTATTGCGTCTGTTTGCGCTGATGGGCGTCAACGGCAGTTTTGCCTGGTTGATCTTCGCCCATGTGCTGGTGATCACGCCGTATGTGCTGCGCCTGGTGTTGGCGTCGGCCATTGGCCTGGACCGCAGCGCCGAACACGCCGCGCAGTCGCTGGGTGCCGGACGCTTCACGCTGTTCCGGGAGATCACCTTGCCGATGATTCTGCCGGGGGTTGCCGGGGGCTGGCTGCTGGCGTTCATCAACAGTTTTGACGAGGTCACGCTGTCGATCTTCGTCACCTCGCCGGCCACGCAAACCCTGCCGGTGCGCATGTACGTCTACGCCACCGAGTCCATCGACCCGATGATGGCGGCGGTGTCGGCATTGGTGATCGGCCTGACCGCGCTGACCATGATTCTGCTCGATCGGGTGTACGGCCTGGATCGGGTTCTGGTGGGTAAACAATGAGGGCGCCATGGCTCTGCTGAAACGACTGGCCGAAGGCGATCGCCCGGCTGTGGAATTTACCCTGGACGGCGAACCGGCCAGCGGCCTGCTCGGCGATACCTTGCTGACCGCAGTGCTGACTTGCAGCGAACACCTGCGCGGCAGCGACTTCAGCGCCGAACCCCGCGCCGGTTTCTGCCTGATGGGCGCCTGTCAGGACTGTTGGGTCCGCCTGGGCGACGGCCGCCGCGTGCGGGCCTGCTCGACGCTGCTCGAAGCAGGCCAACAAATAAGCCGCGAACCGGGACGCACCCTATGAATACATTGACTACCCGCAGAACCGGAATCCCCTGTGGGAGCGAGCCTGCTCGCGAAAGCGGTTTGTCTGCCAACACATCTGTTGAATGTGCCGCCACCATCGCGAGCAGGCTCGCTCCCACAGGGGATTTGCAGTGCTCATGGATGAGGTGGGTATGAAGGCTGTGGTCATCATTGGTGCAGGCCCGGCCGGGATTCGTGCGGCGCAGACGTTGGTGGCGCATGGTGTTCGTCCGGTGCTGCTGGACGAAGCGGCGCGCGGTGGCGGGCAGATTTATCGACGTCAGCCGGAGAATTTCAAGCGCTCGGCGGTCAAGCTGTACGGCTTTGAAGCGCGCAAGGCCAGTGCCTTGCATCAAACGATCGACACGCTACGCGGGCAACTCGACTACCGCCCCGAGACGCTGGTGTGGAACGCCGAAGACGGTGCGCTGGACACGGTGCATGAGGGCCGAGCCTCACGACTGGAATTCTCCCGAGTGATCGTCGCCACGGGGGCCACCGACCGGATTCTGCCGGTGTCAGGCTGGACGCTACCGGGTGTCTACAGCCTTGGCGCAGCGCAGATCGCGCTCAAGTTTCAGGGCTGCGCCATCGGTGAGCGGGTGGTGTTCGCTGGCAGCGGCCCATTGCTGTACCTGGTGGCGTATCAATACGCCAAGGCCGGTGCGAAAGTGCTCGCGGTGCTCGACAGCTCACCCTTCAGCGCTCAGGCCCGCGCCCTGCCCGGCCTGCTGTCGCAACCGGCCACACTCGCCAAAGGCATTTATTACCGCAGCTGGCTGACCGCCCACGGCATCCCGGTGCATCAGGGCGCAACCCTCAAACGCATCAATGGCGAACAGCGCGTGCAATCAGTGGATTGGTCCAACGCCAAAGGCGAACATCTGCTCGATTGCGACGCCGTTGCTTTCGCCCACGGCCTGCGCAGTGAAACCCAACTCGCCGATTTGCTCGGCTGTGAATTCGCCTGGAACCCACTCAACCGCGCCTGGCTACCGCAACGTGACCCCGCCGGTCGCAGCAGTGTCGCCGAGGTTTATCTGGCCGGTGATGGCGCCGGCATCATGGGCGCCGACGCCGCTGAAATGGCGGGCGAACGGGCGGCGCTGGCGTTGCTCGAAGACATCGGTTACCTGATTCCGCCAAAACATCCCGACCACCTTGAACGCGCCCTGCAGCGCATCGGCGAATTCCGCAACGGACTGGAGCGCGCCTTCGCCTTCCCCGAGCACTGGGCCAGCGAAACCGCCGATGAGGTGATCGTCTGCCGTTGCGAAGAAGTGCTGGCCGGCGACATCCGCCAGGTGGTGCGCGAAGGTCACTGGGAAATCAATCGGGTCAAGGCGCATTGCCGCATTGGCATGGGCCGTTGTCAGGGGCGCATGTGCGGCGCCGCAGCGGCGGAAATCATCGCCTGCGAAAGCCGGCGCCCGGTCTCGGACATCGGTCGCTTGCGGGCGCAGGCGCCGATCAAACCACTGCCGTTTGGCCTGGAGGTCGAGGCATGATCGAAGTCGATGCAGTGATCATTGGCGGCGGCATTGTCGGGGCCTCGGCCGCGCTGTTCCTGAGCAAGGCCGGCCGGCGTGTTGCACTGCTGGAGCGCGACTTTTGCGGCTCGCATTCCAGCGGCGTGAACTACGGCGGTGTTCGGCGTCAGGGGCGCCCACTGTCGCAATTGCCGCTGTCGCAACGGGCCCACGAGCTCTGGGGACAGTTGCCGCAACTGATCGGCATCGACGGCGAATATCAACGCAGCGGTCACTTGAAACTGGCCCGCAGCCTCAACGACCTGAACGCCTTGCAGCACTATGCCGTCAGCAGCCAAGGCTTCGGCCTCGATTTGCAGCTGCTCGACCGCCATCAATTGCGCGCGCGGTTTCCGTGGGTCGGCGACGTCGCGGCCGGCGCATCGTTTTGCCCGGACGACGGCCACGCCAACCCGCGCCTGGTGTCCCCCGCCTTTGCTCAAACGGCCCGTCGGCACGGCGCGCAAGTCCATGAACAATGCGCCGTCACAGCGGTAGAACACGACGGTCAGCGCTTTCGCGTCCGCACGCAAACCGGCCTCGAATTGCACGCGCCCTGGCTGCTGAACTGCGCCGGGGCCTGGGCCGGACGCCTGGCTGAACAATTCGGCGAAGCGGTGCCGATGCACGCCGGCCACCCGGCGATGCTGGTCACCGAGCCGTTGCCATGGGTGATGAATGCCAGCACCGGCGTCGAGGGTGGCGGCATCTATGCGCGTCAGGTGGCACGTGGCAATTGCGTGCTCGGTGGCGGCCAGGGTTTTGCCCTCGATGACGCTCGCGCACGGCCCGGCCAACACGCCGTGATCGAGATCCTGCGCCAGGCCGTCGAACTCTACCCGTTTCTTCAAGGCGCCCAGGCGATTCGCACCTGGAGCGGTACCGAAGGCTACTTGCCTGATCGCCAACCGGTGATCGGTCATAGCAGCACTCAACCCGGTCTGTTGCACGCCTTCGGCTTTGCCGGTGCGGGTTTCCAGATCGGTCCTGCGGTGGGCCAGGCGCTCACCGAGATCATCTGCAGTGGCGCCTCCAAGACGCCACTGGATGCGTTTTCCATCACCCGGTTTCACTCCATCTCCGTTGCTTGATAGAGGAAGGTCGCGCCAATGAATAACGTCAAACGCACTGCACTGCTCGGTTTCTCCTGTCTGACTGCCCTGCTCACGGTCACCCAGGCACAGGCCGAACCCACGCTTTATCTCGGCATGAACGGCGGGACCATGGAACGGCTCTACGCCGACAAGGTGCTGCCGGTGTTCGAGAAAGCCAACAACGTCAAAGTGGTGATCGTACCGGGGACTTCCGCCGATATCCTGGCCAAGGTCCAGGCCAGCAAAGGCAACCCGCAGATGCACGTGATGTTCCTCGACGACGGCATCATGTACCGCGCCATCGCCATGGGCTTGTGCGACAAACTCGAAGACAGCGCACCGCTGGCGCAGATTCCGGCCAAGGGTCGCATCAAGGATCAAGCGGTGGCGGTCAGCCTCGGCGTGACCGGGCTGGCGTACAACACGCGTCTGTTCAAGGAAAAAGGCTGGGCGGCGCCGACCTCGTGGATGGACATGGCCGACCCGCGCTTCAAGGACAAGCTGGTGTTCCAGTCGATGGCCTCCTCGACCTTCGGCCTGCATGGCTTCCTGATGTTCAACCGGATTCAGGGCGGCAGCGAAACCGACGTCGAGCCGGGCTTCAAGGCCTGGCCGAACACCGTCGGCCGCAACGTGCTGGAATACATTCCGAGCTCGGCGAAGATTTCCGAAATGCTCCAGACCGACGAAGCCGCGCTGTTCCCGCTGACCCCGACCCAAGTCACTGCGCTGAAACTCAAAGGCATGCCGGTGGAATACGCGCAGCCCAAGGAAGGCGCCGTGGTGCTCAACGTGGCCGAGTGCGCCATCGCCAACAACACGCAGCCGGAACTGGCGCAGAAACTCGCGGCGTTTTTGCTGACGCCGCAAGCCCAGGCCACGGCGCTGGAGGATGGCGACCAGATCCCGTCCAACCCGAATACGCCGACCACCGACAAAACCCGGGGTCAGGTCGAGGCGATGAAACAGTATCTGACCACCGCGATTGCCGTTGACTGGGACCAGGTCAATGAGCAGCGCCCGGCGTGGAATGCACGGTGGAATCGCAGTATCGAGCGGTAGTGACTGACACGCCGCATCACCCCGTTGGACTGCGAAGCAGCCCAACGGGGCATTCTGCTGAGGGCGACCGCCCATTATCCGTCGGAAGGTTTGTTGCACACGGTTGGTGGAAGTCGGGCCGACGTAAATTGTGTGTCGCAGCACCGGCTGCACACTTTGCCGCTATCATGTCGCCCATTTGCAAGCCCCCGCGCCCTCCCCTCGATCAATAGCGAACCCGCCCATGGATACCCTTGCCCAACTGCGCGCCGGTCAACTGACAGGTATCACCCGCCTGGACCTGGCCTGCGGCCTGACTGAATTTCCGCGAGAAATCTTCGACCTGGCGGACTCGCTCGAAGTGCTCAACCTCAGCGGCAACGCCTTGAGTCGGCTGCCAGATGATCTGCACCGCCTGACCCGCTTACGCGTGCTGTTTTGCTCGGACAACCTGTTCACCGAACTGCCCGCGTGCCTCGGCCAATGCACCGCATTGACGATGATCGGCTTCAAGGCCAATGCCATCGATACGGTGCCCGCCGCTGCGCTGCCGCCATTGCTGCGTTGGCTGATCCTGACCGATAACCGCCTCAGTGAATTGCCCACCGAGTTGGGTCAGCGCCCACACCTGCAAAAACTCATGCTCGCCGGCAATCGCTTGCAGCGCCTGCCCGAAAGCCTGAGCCAATGCCATCGACTCGAACTGATCCGCATCGCCGCCAACCAACTGACTGAGCTGCCCGAGTGGCTGCTGACCCTGCCAAGCCTGACCTGGCTGGCCTATGCCGGTAACCCGCTGGAAACCGAAGCCGATGCCGCAGCCCTCGATGCCACGGCGAGTATTGCGTGGTCCGAGCTGCGCCTGGAGCAACAGCTGGGCGAAGGTGCTTCGGGAGTGATTCATCGGGCGGCGTGGGAGCAACCGGGTCAACCGGCCACCCAGGTTGCGGTCAAACTCTACAAAGGCGAAATGACCAGCGACGGTTCACCGCTGCACGAAATGAACGCCTGCATTACCGCCGGTCTTCACCCCAATCTGATCCGGGTCGAAGGCCGAATCGTCGGGCATCCCGAAGAGCAGGCCGGGCTGGTGATGCAACTGATTGATCCGAGTTATCGCAACCTGGCCGGGCTGCCGAGCCTGGCGTCCTGTACCCGTGACGTCTATGCCGATGACACCCGTTTCAGTGCGCACGTAGCACTGCGCATGGCCCGCGCAATCGCCTCGGTGGCCGAGCATTTGCATCACCAGGGCATCACCCATGGCGATCTCTATGGCCACAATATTTTGTGCAACGAGCACGGTAATTGCCTGTTGGGGGACTTTGGCGCGGCGTCTTTCCATGCGACGTGCGACAGCCTTGAAAGCCGTGCGCTGCAACGGATCGAAGTGCGGGCATTCGGGGTGTTGCTGGGGGAATTGCTGGAGCGGATCGACTCGGGGTTGAGTGATGAAAGGCGTTTGCAGCTGGAGGCGTTACAGCAGCGCTGCTGCCAGCCGCAGGTGCTGGCGCGGCCGGGGTTCAGTGAGATAGGACAGGCGTTAGCCGCGTTCAACTGAGCTAAAGGCAAGTACAAAACCTGTGGCGAGGGAGCTTGCTCCCGCTGGACGGCGCAGCCGTCCCAAAAACGACGGCTGCTGCGCACCCGAGCGGGAGCAAGCTCCCACGCCACAAATAGAATTACAACCGGTTCGGCTTAACCCGCCAAACCCACAAACATATCCTGCACATCATCATGGTTATCGAGGCCTTCCAGGAACGCTTCGACTTCAGCCATCTGCTCATCGCTCAAACCGCTTACCGGGTTTTTTGGCTGATACCCCAACTTGGCCGACAACACGGTAAAACCTTGCTCAGGCAGCGCTTTCTGAACGGCATCCAGGTCCGCAGGGTCGGTCAGGAACAGGGTCGTGCCCTCTTCGTCTCCTGGCTCGAAATCCTGGGCTCCGGCTTCAATCGCAGCCATTTCCGGATCGGCGTCAGGGCTGTCCGGAGACGCTTCGATCATGCCCACATGGTTGAAGTCCCACGATACCGAACCGGAAGCGCCCAACTGGCCTTTGCGGAAAGCCACGCGGATTTCCGCGACGGTGCGGTTGATGTTGTCGGTCACACATTCAACGATCAGCGGCACCTGATGCGGAGCGAAACCTTCATACGTCACACGATGGTATTGCACGGTTTCGCCCAACAGACCCGCGCCTTTCTTGATCGCACGATCCAGGGTTTCCTTGGGCATCGAGGCTTTTTTCGCCTGTTCGACCACCAGACGCAGGTGTGCGTTGGTGGCGGTATCGGCACCGTTGCGGGCAGCAATAGTGATTTCTTTCACCAATTTGCCGAAGATCTTGCCCTTGGCGTTAGATGCCGCTTCTTTGTGTTTAACCTTCCACTGTGCGCCCATTACTCACTCTCTTATCTGTGGCGCCGAGACATCTATTGGCCGACGCTTTGCGCAAGTTTATACGGCCTAAAGTTGGCAATCGACCAAAAAATCCACCCCGGCTCACCGGCATGACCAATCGACTTCTTCACCGGCGGTTGTAGGGCGATTCTGAAATGTTCACTTGCGGTGACCATAAAGGTCCGTGGTTTCGTACCCTCTGCGCCCATATTCCATGGCAGAAGCGCGTTCGATGCACAACGACAAGGAAAGTCCCTACACCCTGACCCTTCTGGACAGTGGATTGACTCTGCAAGTGTTGCAGTTCAGTGGCCGAGAAAGTCTCAACCAGCCCTATCGTTTCGAGATCGAAGTAATCGGCCTGGCACCCGCCATGAACCTCGAGCAGTTGCTGCAGCAACCGGCGTTCCTGAGCCTGAGGGGTGAAACCGGTATTCACGGCATCTTGCACAGCGCCAGTCGCGAGCACCGTGGCCCGCACCGAATCGGCTACCATCTGGTGCTGGTGCCCTGGCTGCAGCAACTGGACCGACACCCTTGCCGGCGGGTTTTTCATCAACTCGACGCGCCCGCCATCCTGCGCCAGTTGCTCAGCGAAAACGCGATCGCCGAAGACAGCTTCCGTTTTGAACTGCCCAACGGACGCTATGCGGTGCGACCGTTCTGCATTCAGTTTGATGAGACCGACCTGGCGTTCCTGCAACGTCTCTGCGAAGAAGAAGGCATCCACTATCACTTCGAACATCAGCACGACGGCCATGTGCTGGTGTTGGCGGATGACAGCCTGAGCTTTCCCCAGGAACCGCTGCTGATGCCCTTTCACGGCGAGACGGCCGACCCCGCCAGCGTGCCGGTGATCACTGAGATGTTCCAGCGCCATGCCTCGCCTGCACCGCAACAGCTCCAGCGCGAGCAATCGAGCCGTCGATCACTGGAACGGCTGCGCTGCCGGCATCGGCAGATTCAGGGGCAAAGCAATCACAGTGATTTGCGCGGCGGATGCATCGTGCAAGTGTCGGAACATCCCATCGCGAACTTCAACGACCAATGGCTGCTGACCGAGATCCGGCATCAGGGCCGACAGCCGTCGATTCTCGCCGAGGACACCGACAAGCTCCGGCGTTACAGCAATCAGTTCAGCGCGATTCCGTGGTCCACGGTGTTCCGGCCAGCGCTCACACAGGCCAGACCGAGCATTCCGGGCTATCAGAAGGCGCGAGTGCTGGGCGCTGTCGGGCAACCCGCGGTGCTGGATGCTCAAGGGCGGATTGAGGTCCGGTTGTGGCCCACCGCGCAAGCCGACGACAAGGAATCCACCGGCCTCTGGCTACCCGTGGCCCTCGCCGCGCCGGACGGTCGGATCGATCCGTCCAGGCTGCCGCTCGCCGGTACCGACGTGCTAATCAGTTTTCTCGACAGCGACCCGGATCGTCCTGTGTTGTGTGCGGCGGCGAGCAACCCGCCAGCGCCTCGACCCACTCGCCAGCCACGCAGCGATGGCCTTCTGTTGCTCGATTGGCTGGTTAACCGTCGGGACTGATCAGCCCTTGTCAGCCTTGCCAGCCGCCGCGAACCTGGTCAGGCGCACATCCACAGCGCTTTCGCGAGCAAGCTTCGCTCCTGCAGGTTCCTGTATGTTTTTACGGCACGCAGGACCAGGCCTCCAGCGCCTGTTCCAGCCAGAAAGGTCTCATCGGTTTTACCTCAGGTACGCAGGGGTTTTACGGTCATCGCCTGGTTAGGCACGGAAGCGCTTTCGACGCGCAGGCCAGCCGGACGGCTGTTCCAGTGGGGGATCAGCACCAGGGCGGAAAACAATGCGCAGCCGGCGAAGACGATGAACACGGTGACCGAGTCGAAGTAACCCGGCAGCAATCCGCCGAGAATCGCCCCGACCGAGCCGCAACCGTTGACGAACCCGGCGGCCGTGGCGCCCGCCTTGGCGGTGCCGAAATCAATCGCTGCCGCCCCGCTGATCATCGAATCCGGCCCGTACAAGGTCAGGCCCATGACAAACAGCAGCGCCACCACCCACAACACGCTGCCGGTGTGCAGAGCGCCCATGAACAGCGCCAGGGAAACGGTCAATGCCAACAGACTGATCACGCAGGCCGGCATGCGCCGGGCGCCGAACAGTTTGTCCGAGGCCAGCCCGAGCAGGATCGGCCCCAGCAGCCCGGCCAGTTCAAACGCGGTAGGAATGATTGCCGCGCCCACTTTGCCCACCGAGGGCATCTGCTCGAAGACGATCACCGGCCCCCAGAGCAGAATCGCGTAGCGCGCCGGTTTCAACAGGAAATACGCCAGGCCCAATACCAGCACCGTGCGGTTGCGCAGGATTTCCTTTAACGGTTCAAGCACGCTGGTCTTGCTTTGCGCGCAGGCCTCTTTCGTTGTCAGTTCCGGCTCCACTGCGGGCAAGCCGACGTCTTGCGGTTTATTGCGTTGGAAAATAAAAAACAGCACGGCGACCAGCCCAACCACCGCCGCACTGGAAATGAACGCCGCGTGCCAGCTGCCGATGAGCGTATACGCCCACCAGCCGGCAAACGGTGAGGCCACCAGACCGCCAAAGGCGTAGCAGGAACTCCACAGCCCCAGCACCCTTCCGCGCTGCCGGGCAGGGAAAAAACTGCCCATGTTCTTGCACAGCCCCGACCATCCGGTGGACTGCGCCAGGCCTTGAATCAGCATGCAGGTGGCAAAGATCGGTAACGTCGCGAAACTGCCCATCACCAGGGCGGCCGCTGCGGAAATGAGCAATCCGCCAAGCACCACGACACGAGGGCCAAAGCGGTCCGCGAGGATGCCCCAAGTGAATTGACCGAAGGCGTAGGCGGTCAGGTAGAGGGCGTCGAGGTTGGCCATGGCCATTTTGTCGAGCATGAAGGTGGGGTCTTCGGCGATCCCCAGTTTGGCCACGGAAAAGGCTTTGCGGGTGAAGTAGAAAGCGGCGTAGGCGAGCCAGGTGATCGCGAAGATCTGCACGCGCCACCGCTTGATGGTGCCGATGGAATTGTTCATTGTGATTTCTGACCTCAGGGTGTGAGTGTGCCGGCAGAAATTGAGAAATAACGCCTGTTTTTTTATTGTTGAGCACTTCGATACCGCTGCTTCCCTGAGGCGATACCGGTCAGATGAGGCCTGTAACTGCACGCGCAGGCTCATGGCCACCGACGCTGTTCGACTGACCAGTCACCGGGGCTCAGTTCGATAAAAACAATTACTGATTAATAAGTGAAATCGATTTATCGTATTTCCAATATAGGCTCGGCTTGTTACTGGAGGTTTCGATGTCGGTTTCCCACGCCCAACTCAAAGCCTTCCACGCCGTGGCCGTCCACGGAAGCTTTACCAAAGCCGCCGAGCGGCTTTTTCTTACGCAACCGGCGATTTCCGACCAAGTGCGCAAGCTCGAAGAGCGCTTCGGGGTGTTGCTGTTTCACCGCAACAAACGCTCGGTGCGCCTGACGGATCTGGGCGAGCGCTTGTTGAGCATTACCCAGCGCCTGTTCGTCATCGAGGACGAGGCGCAGGAGCTCTTGCATGACTCCCGGGCCTTGCAGACCGGCAGCCTGATTCTCGCGGTGGATGCGCCGGTGCACGTACTGCCGCAGATTGCGCGTTTCTGTGAACGCTACCCCGGCATCAGCGTAAAAATCGAAACCGGCAACACTGACGAATCGCTGTTTCGCCTGTTCAACTATCAGGCCGACCTGGCGTTGCTCGGCCGGGATGTGAGTGACGAGCGGCTGATCTCGCTGCCGCTGCGCAATGACCCGATGGTGGCCTTCGTTTCACACAATCATCCGTGGGCGGATCGCGAATCGATTTGCCTGGCGGATTTGCACGACACGCCCCTGGTGCTGCGGGAAATCGGTTCGGTGACGCGTCAGACACTGGAAGAGGAAATGGCCCAGGCCGGGTTTTCCATCCGCCCGGCGATCCAGGTTGAAGGCCGGGAAGCGGCGCGTGAGGCGGTGGTCGTGGGGATCGGGGTGGGCGTGGTGTCCGCCGCCGAGTTTGGCGCGGACTCGCGGGTGTGTGCGTTGCCGATTACCGATTGCACACGGCGATTGACAGAGACGCTGGTGTGCTTGCGCGAGCAAAGTTCACGGCGGGTGGTGGCGACGTTTCTGGAGATGGTGCGCGAGAGTCTGGTGTAGGCAGGTCTGGCCTCTTCGCGGGCAAGCCTCGCTCCCACAGGTTATGCGTCGTATACAAGATCTGCGGCCAGCATAAACCCCTGTGGGAGCGAGGCTTGCCCGCGAAGGTCGCGCCTCGGTTTATCGGATAGGCGCCAATTCAAAAAACGCCCGAATCAAGCGCAAATCCCGCCGCCGTTCCATGCACCCGATCATGTGCCGGTTAACCAGCCCTTCACCCAAAATCGGCACTGCCGCCACCCGCGGGTCATGACTGACCTCAACCGAAGACACCACGCCAACCCCCAACTCGGCGGCCACGGCCTCGGTCACCGCCTCGCGACTGTCCAGCTCCAGCAACACCCTCGGGTTGACCGATGCCGACGCGCAAGCTTCATCGAATGTCCGCCGGGTAATCGAACTCGGCTCACGCAACACCATGATCACCTGATCCAGCTCCTTGAGCTTCACGCCCTTGGACGCCTTGGCCCAGGGATGACTGTCAGGCACCAGCGCGCAAATCCGTGATTCGCTCAACGCTTGCAGATGCAGGCCTTTGCGCGGCTCGACTTCAGTCAACACCGCCACGTCGGCATGCTCGGACAACAACGCTGCCAGGGTTTCCTGAGCATTGCCCAAGCGCAGATTCACGGTAATTCCGGGGTATCGCGCGCGCAGACTGGCGAGCATCGGCATCACCATGTGCGGCCCGTCCGCTGCGACTTCCAGGCGCCCGGTCAGCAACTGCCGATTCGCTTCCAGCAGCACTTGCGCTTCTTCGGCCAGGCCAAACATCGCCCGGGTGATCGCCGCCAGCTTGGTGCCCTCCTCCGTCAGCTCCACGCGTCGCGCGGTGCGGCGCAGCAAGGTGATTTGATAATGCTCCTCCAACGCCTTGATGTGCCCGGTGACCGCCGGTTGGCTGATGAACAGCCGCTCGGCCGCACGGGTGAAGCTGCCTTCGCGGGCCACGGCGTCGAAGGCTCGAAGCTGGAACAGGTTCATGAATAACTCTCACTGATGGCTGGCATAACAACAAACAATTTGATTGATAGCACCCGAAATTGCAATTTATGCCCCGTAGCTTCATCCCACAGAGAGCTTTTGCGAGGACACAAGAATGAGCACTGCCGAGCCAATCCTGCTCACCCCCGGCCCACTGACCACGTCGGCCCGCACCCGTCAGGCGATGATGGTCGACTGGGGTTCATGGGATGACCGCTTTAATCAACTGACCGCCAGCCTGTGCGAGCAATTGCTGGCAATCATCAACGGCGGCGACAGCCACCACTGCGTGCCCTTGCAAGGCAGCGGTACGTTCGCGGTCGAAGCGGCCATCGGCACGCTGGTGCCTCGCGACGGCAAAGTGCTGGTGCTGATCAACGGCGCCTACGGCAAACGCCTGGCGAAAATCTGCGAAGTGCTCGGGCGCTCCTTCAGCACCTTCGAAACCGCCGAAGACGAACCGACCACCGCCGCCGACGTCGACCGTCTGCTGCACGCCGATGCCAGCATTACCCACGTTGCGCTGATTCACTGCGAAACCAGCACCGGCATCCTCAATCCGCTGCCGGAGATTGCCCACGTCATTGCGCAACACGGCAAACGCCTGATCATCGACGCCATGAGCTCCTTTGGCGCGCTGCCAATCGATGCGCAACAGGTGCCGTTCGACGCGCTGATCGCCGCCTCGGGCAAATGCCTGGAAGGCGTGCCGGGCATGGGTTTCGTCTTTGCCCGCAAAGACGCACTGGCCAACGCGGCTGGCAATTCGCACTCGCTGGCGATGGATTTGTTCGACCAGCACACCTACATGGCCAAGACCGGCCAATGGCGCTTTACGCCGCCCACCCATGTGGTCGCCGCGCTGCACGAAGCCTTGCTGCAATACAACGAAGAAGGTGGTTTGCCGGCGCGGCATCAGCGCTATGCCAACAACTGCCAGGTGCTGCTCGATGACATGGCCAAACTCGGCTTGCGCAGCTTCCTGCCCGCCGCGATCCAGGCCCCGATCATTGTCACGTTCCACGCGCCGAAAGACCCGCGCTATCAGTTCAAGGAGTTCTACGAACGCGTCAAGGCCAAGGGTTTCATCCTCTACCCCGGCAAATTGACCCAGGTCGAAACCTTCCGCGTCGGCTGCATCGGACACGTCAACCAGGCCGAGATGCACGCAGCGGTAGCGGCGGTCGCCGAAGTACTGCGCGAGATGGAAGTCCTCGAAATCTGAATGAGCAGGCACCGCTGATCCTGTAGGAGCGAGGCTTGCCCGCGAATGCAGACGACGCGGTTCTTCGAACACACCGAATTATCGTTCTTCGCGGGCAAGCCTCGCTCCTACAAGGGACACAACACATGAACTACAACAACCCAACCAAACTCCAGGCCGCCATCCTTGACTGGGCCGGCACCGTGGTCGACTTCGGCTCGTTCGCGCCGACGCAGATTTTTGTCGAAGCCTTCGCCGAGTTCGACGTCCAGGTCTCCATCGAAGAAGCCCGCGGGCCCATGGGCATGGGCAAGTGGGACCACATTCGCACCCTGTGTGATCAGCCGGAAGTTGCCGAGCGTTATCGCACCGTGTTCGGCCGCACCCCGACCGACGATGATGTCACCGCCATCTACAAGCGTTTCATGCCGCTGCAGATCGAGAAAATCGCCGAGCACTCGGCGCTGATTCCGGGTGCACTCGACACCATCGCCAACCTGCGTCAGCAAGGGATCAAGATCGGCTCCTGCTCCGGCTACCCGAAACAGGTCATGGACAAGGTGGTCGAACTGGCCGCCACCAACGGTTACGTGGCCGATCACGTGGTCGCCACCGACGAAGTGCCTAACGGCCGTCCATGGCCGGCACAGGCCTTGGCCAACGTGATTGCGCTGGGCATCGACGACGTCGCGGCCTGCGTGAAGATCGATGACACCGTGCCGGGTATTCTCGAAGGACGTCGCGCCGGCATGTGGACCGTGGCGCTGATCTGCTCCGGTAACGCGCTGGGGCTGGATTACAAAGGTTTCCGCGCCTTGGGCAGCGAGCAACTCGAGAGTGAACGCAAACGCATCCACGCGATGTTCGAAGGTTCGCGGCCGCACTACATGATCGACACCATCACCGACTTGCCGCAAGTGATCGCCGACATCAACAAGCGTCTGGCCAAGGGTGAGATGCCACAAAGCAGTTGATAACGTTTACTGATTCATAAAAAAGCGCCAGCTCCGTTTCGGAACTGGCGCTTTTTTTGGGCGATCACTTGAGCCAGAGCATTGAATGCCCAAACAGCCACAGGCAAATCGACCAAAGCGGTTTACAGTTAAAAAACACCGTCGAACAAGAACGGTGGGCTTTTTGACCAGACCTGTGAGGAACACTGTATGCCCTGGAAGAACTCCGAATCACGCTACAGCACTGTATCGATCTCGCTGCATTGGTTGATGCTGGTCCTGTTGGCGCTGGTTTACGCCTGTATCGAATTTCGCGGGATCTTTCCCAAAGGCAGCGGTGGCCGGACGCTGATCACCGAATCGCACTTCATGCTCGGCTTGACGGTGTTCGTATTGGTTTGGCTGCGGTTGTTCGCGCGCAGCCTGGGCCCGGCACCACAGATCTTCCCGGCCTCGCCCCGCTGGCAGACCGTGCTGGCCAGACTGATGCACTGGGCGCTGTACATTTTCATGATCGCGATGCCGATACTCGGTTGGCTGGTGACCAGCGCCAAGGGGCATCAGGTGATGTTTTATGGCGTTGACCTACCGCTGCTGATCCCGGAGGACAAGACGCTGGCCAAGCAAATCGAGGAATGGCATGAACTCGGCGGCACCATCGGCTATTGGCTGATCGGCCTGCACGCGGCGGCGGGGATTTATCACCACTATGTGGTGCGCGATAACACGCTGCTGCGGATGATGCCCAAGCGCGGGTGAAAAACACTGATCCCTATGGCGAGGGGGGTTCAGGTTTTCAAGCTGCCCCCCCGGCAGCCCTGCAATCCGCCCGTGTGGACGAAGATCAGCCGTGTGCCCTTTTCAAATGTTCCAGCCTCGACTTGCTGCTTGAGCATCAGCAGCGCCTTGCCGGTGTACAGCGGTTCGAGGGGAACTCCCGAAGCCTGTTCCGCCTGGTCGATGAAACTGAGCAGCAGCGGATCGACTTTGGCAAAGCCACCACGGCTGGCATCGAACAGTTCGTAAGCCACGTCATGACTACCCGCCTCTCGGACAATCGATTCAACCTGCTGTGCCACACCATGATCGTCGGGCACCGCGAGCGCGCCATACACCGGGTGTTCGCCCGCCTCCGCCAGCGTCAGGCCGGCCAGGGTCGTGCCGGTTCCGCAAGCCAGCCACCAACCGTCGTAATCGCTCCAGCCCAGGTCGCCGAGTTGATCGAGGACCATCGCCTTCAACTGCCTGCAACCCCGCGCCCCCCGAAGACCGCCGCCGCCTTCAGGCACCGGATACAGGTCGGGATATTGCACCTGCCAGGGCAGCCAGAAACCCGCTTCATGCCGCGCTCGATAACCGCCATAACCCAACCAGTGCAACTGCATGCCGAACGCTTGCAAGTCCTTCACCGTCGGTGTTTCCAGCGGGTGACCGCGCAGCAGGCCGACCGTTTTGAAATCGAAACGTTTGCCGGCAGCTGCCAGTGCATGCAGATGATTGGAGTGGGCACCGCCGAGGCTGATGATGCCTTGGGCGCCGATCCGGTCAGCGGCGTTGAGGTGTTCGATGAGTTTGAACCACTTGTTGCCGCTGATCAGTGGGTCGATCCGGTCGAGACGCAGGATGGCGACTTCGATGCTGGCCGTGGTGAGCCAGTCGAGGTCAAGGGGCTGGAGCGGGGCTTGGGGTAGCCAGTCGTTGGGAGGGAGAAGCATCAATGCCGGCTCTGGGTGAAGAGTCGGCATCTTAGCAGCCAATGTGTGGCGAGGGAGCTTGCTCCCGCTCGGCTGCGCAGCGGCCGCAAAACTGGCGACAGTGATTAACCTGACACACCACGATCGCTGATAGAGGGAGTCCTTCGGACTCCAACGGGAGCAACCTCCCTCGCCACAGGGATTGAGTTGCTTACAACTCAGCAGCCAACCGCGAACCCTGATTGATCGCGCGCTTGGCATCCAACTCCGCCGCCACGTCCGCGCCACCAATCAAATGCACGTTCTGCCCGGCAGCCACCAGCCCCTCCTGCAATTCACGCAGCGGATCCTGCCCGGCGCAGATCACGATGTTGTCCACCGGCAGCACCTGCGGCTCACCGGTTTCGCCGATGCGGATGTGCAGGCCTTCATCATCAATCTTCAAGTATTCGACGCTGTTGAGCATCTGCACCTGCTTGTTCTTCAGACCGGTGCGATGAATCCAGCCCGTGGTTTTGCCCAGGCCGTCGCCGACTTTGGATTTCTTGCGTTGCAGCAGGAACACCTCGCGAGCCGGCGCATGGGGTTCAGCCTTGATGCCGGCAACACCGCCGCGCGCTTCAAGATGCGTGTCGATGCCCCACTCCTTCCAGAACGCATCGCGGTCCAGACTGGTGGAAACGCCTTGGTGAACCAGGAATTCCGACACGTCGAAACCGATACCGCCTGCGCCAATTACCGCGACACGCTTGCCCACCGGTTTACGCTCGAGAATCACGTCCAGGTAGCTCAGCACCTTGGCGTTTTCAACGCCGGGAATCGCCGGGGTTCTTGGGGCGATGCCGGTGGCCAGGATGATTTCGTCGTAACCGCCCTCAACCAGTTTCGCCACGTCGACACGGGTGTTCAGGCACACCTCGACGTTGGTAGTTTGCAGTTTGCGGTTGAAATAGCGCAGGGTTTCGACGAACTCTTCCTTGCCCGGCACACGCTTGGCAATGTTGAACTGACCGCCAATCTCGCTGGCCGAATCAAACAGCGTCACCGAGTGCCCACGCTCGGCCGCCACAGTGGCCGCGGACAGGCCCGCAGGACCGGCACCCACCACGGCGATTTTCTTGATCTGCTGCACCGGCAGGTAGTTAAGCTCGGTTTCATGGCAAGCACGGGGGTTCACCAGGCAGCTGGTCAACTTGCCGCCGAAGGTGTGATCCAGGCATGCCTGGTTGCAACCGATGCAGGTATTGATTTCGTCGCCACGGCCAGCGGCCGCCTTGTTGACGAAGTCCGGGTCGGCGAGGAACGGCCGCGCCATGGACACCATGTCGGCATCGCCTTCGGCCAGAATCTGCTCGGCCACTTCTGGCGTATTGATGCGGTTGGTGGTGATCAACGGAATGCTCACCGAACCACGCAGCTTGGCCGTGACTTTGCTGAACGCCGCACGCGGCACTTTGGTGGCGATGGTCGGAATCCGCGCTTCGTGCCAGCCGATGCCGGTGTTGATGATGGTCGCGCCGGCCTGCTCGATGGCTTTGGCCAGGGTCACGATCTCTTCCCAGCTGCTGCCGCCTTCCACCAGGTCGAGCATCGACAGGCGGAAGATGATGATGAAGTTCGGGCCGACCGCTTCGCGTACACGGCGGACGATTTCCACCGGCAGGCGCATACGGTTTTCGTAGCTGCCCCCCCAACGGTCGGTGCGGTGGTTGGTGTGGGCGGCGAGGAACTGGTTAATGAAATAACCTTCCGAACCCATGATCTCGACGCCGTCGTACTCGGCTTTTTGCGCCAGGGTCGAGCACGTGACGAAATCGCTGATCTGCTTCTCGATACCTTCCTCGTCCAGCTCTTTAGGCTTGAACGGGTTGATCGGCGCCTGAATGGCACTCGGCGCGACCTGTTTCGGGCTGTAGGCATAACGACCGGCGTGGAGGATCTGCATGCAGATCTTGCCGCCCGCCTCGTGCACTGCACGGGTCACGATCTGGTGCTTGAGCGCTTCTTCCTCGGTGGTCAGTTTGGCCGCGCCGGAATACACCCCGCCCTCATCGTTCGGACCAATGCCGCCGGTGACCATCAGGCCGACACCGCCGCGAGCACGCTCGGCGAAGTACGCCGCCATGCGTTCGAAACCACCAGGCTTTTCCTCAAGACCGGTGTGCATCGAACCCATCAGGGTGCGGTTGCGCAGCGTGGTGAAACCCAGGTCCAGCGGGGCCAACAGGTGCGGGTAATGAGCGGCGGCCATTTGTAACTCCACATCGAGCGATCACGGAAAAAATGCAGGAGCTCTTCGGCCCCCGTCAGTCATGTTGGACAGACTAAGAGTCGCGCCCCCGTCACTCAATGACCGAAACTGACAACTTATTGATCCAAATGTGCAGCGCCCCTTGGCAAGCGTCGGCATGGGCCCTACCCTAGTCGCGAACCCTGCACACGGCTGTCGACTGTTTTCCATGCGCAAACTTCTGTACCTGACTTTCTCCATGGCATTGATTGCCGCCCTCACGACCTACGCCATGTGGGCCGCGGACCGTCCGGTGGGTCATTACCTGTCGGACCTGCGCATCCAACTCGCGGTCGATCAAGGCACACCCGCCGATCGCGGCAATCTGCTGGGTATCCAGCCCGAGCTGTTTCCCACCGACTATCAAAGCCCCGAACGCCTGCACCGCAAGCTCGCCGCCTATTTGCAGCAGGCCCAGGACCAAGGCTTGCTCAATGAAAAGACCATCGTCGTGCTGCCCGAACATATCGGCACCTGGCTGATGGTCAGTGGCGAGAAAGATGAGCTGTACCAGGCGACCACACTTGAGGAAGCCATGAACTGGCTGGCGGTGAGCAATCCTGTGCAGTTCGTCCGTGCGTTGATCAGCGCCAAGGGCGACAGTCGTCTCGATGACGCTCACTTGCGGATGAAGGCCAAAAGCATGGCCAAGGATTATCAGGCACTGTTCGGGGGGCTGGCGAAGGCGTTCAACGTGACCCTGGTGGCCGGCACTATCGTGCTGCCCGAACCGAGCATCATCGACGGAACACTGAAAGTCGGCCGCGGTGCGTTGTACAACAGCAGCGTGGTGTTCGGTCGCGACGGTGTGCCGATCGGCCAGCCGCAACGCCAGATGCATCCGGTCTTTGCTGACCATGACGTCATCCAGGCCAATGGCGAGCATACGCTCAACGTTGTCGACACACCGGCTGGACGCTTGGGCGTACTGATCGGCAGCGACAGCTGGTACCCGGACAACTACCGCAAACTCGACGCTCAGGGCGCCCATTTGGTGGCTGTTCCGGCGTATGTCGTTGGCCGCGACACCTGGGACAAACCGTGGCGGGGTTACAAGGGGCTGTCGACGCCCAGCTCCGTCAGCCTCAAGGCCGGTGAACTCAGTGAAGGCCAGGCCTGGCATCGTCTGACATTGACCGGCCAGCCGCCCAGCAGCAAGGCCCTTGCAGGCATGAGCGTGTTCCTGCGCGGTCAATTCTGGGACAAGGGCAGCGCGGGTCAAAGTTTTCTCAGCAACAACGGGCAGCAGTTCGCCGACGGCAACGCCCGTGGCGCGCGTTTGCTGAACCTCTGGTTGTAACCCATGAAACCGCTGCCGATGCGCCTTGGGGATCTGTCGGTGGGCTTTGTACACAGCCTGGCCGACGCCGTGCGCAGCCACGGTGTGGACCCGCAACCGTTGCTTGAGCAATACGGCCTCGATGCCGCGCGCCTGGCCGAAGCGGGGGCCCGGCTGTCGATCCCGCGCTACATGCGCCTGGGCCACGGAGCCATTCAACTGACCGATAACCCGGCGCTGGGTTTGCGCATGGGCCAGCTCAGTCGTCTGAGTCAGGCCGGCCTGGCCGGAGTCACCGCCGCCCAGGCGCCGACGGTTCGCGAAGCGGCGCGCTGCCTGATTCGTTTTGAAGCCCTGTATGGCTCCAACTACCGTGGTCAATCGAGCTTTCTTGAAGACGCTCAGGGCGCGTGGCTGCGGTTCTATTCCATCAGTCCCTACAACGCCTACAACCGCTTCGTGGTGGATTCGATCATCGCCGGGTGGTTGCAGCAATTGTCCAGCGTGAGCCCTGCCCCGCTTCGCGCCGAACGGATCGAGATTGAGTTTGCCGAACCGGATTATCGTGAAGCATATGCCGCGCTGGGCGATTGTCCGATTCAGTTCGGCGCCGAACAGAATCAACTGCGCCTGAGCCTGGCCAGCCTCGCCCAGCGCAACCCGGAGCACTGCCCGAGTACCTGGCGACACTTGCTGCAACTCTGTGAGCGGGAACTGGAGCAACTGACACGCACCCGCAGCCTGCGTGAACGCATCACTCAGTTGCTGGGGCCATTGCTCAATGGTGGCCGGGAACCCGACCTGGAAGAAGTGGCGGCACGCCTGAAGCTGCCGACCTGGACCTTGCGTCGCAAACTCGCCGAGGAAGGCACGCAATTTCGCGCCATTCTCAATGACACGCGCCGCGACCTGGCCATGACCTACATTCGCGACACGGAACTGGCGTTCGGTGAAATCGCCTACCTGCTGGGTTTTGCCTCAGCCGAAGCTTTCCAACGCGCCTTCAAACGCTGGAACGGCCAGACACCCGGCGAATTTCGCCGCAGCCATCGCCAATCCGCGTGATGCTTAAAGCTCTGTAGCGTCTTCCGCTGGCTCCAATGGGTCCAGTTCAAATGCCTGATACTCGAGCAGCTCTTCTTGATAATCGTCCATTGTGAAATCCCCCTACCGCTCGTTTAAAAATGCCTGAATAAATGACCAACGCCCCGAGCATAAAGTGCCCGCGTGAAAGAAAAATGACGCGGGCGCACCGCTCAGCGGCTACTTATAAAACGTAGCAGGCGGTCAGGAATTTATCACAGGATTTTTTCGATAAAGGCTGTAGGACTGCAGCCTGGTTGACGCGGATCAAACTAACAGCCATTTCGGGAACGGTGCCATCTGACACGATCCCGAAATGTACATCGATTACTGGCTGGCAGCCGGCATGGCCGAAATAGGCTCGCTCGGTGGCGGCAGGCTGGATTGCGGCGGTGGCGTAACGGTTTCCGGGGACGGAACCGGCTCCGGGTTTTCAACCGGGGTGATCGGCGCTGTTTCAGGCGGTGGTGCGACGGGTTCCGAGGCCGCGGGGGCTGGAGCAGGTTCAACCGCAGGCACTGGCGCAGGCTCCGCAGCAGGTGCCGGCGTTGGGGCCAAAGGCGCCGGAGCAGCCTTGGCTTCCGGCATGCCCAGGTCGGTCTTGGGTTTCTCTGGGATGTGTGCAGCCTTTTTCGCTTCCGGCGGCAGGAACAACTCCACCAGCGCAAAGAAACGCTCGTAGAACTTGGCCGACGAGACGGTTTCGCTGGCAACCTTGACCATCGAATCGTCGGAGGAACCGATCGGCATCGACACCGAACCCAACACACCCACGCCCACACTGGCCGAGTTATTGGTTTTCTTCAGCGCATAACGGTCCTGCAGGGCGTTGGCGAACATGGTCGCATGATGGCCCTCACTGCCATCATCGGCACACACCACACTGAAGCTGATCTCCATGTGGGTCTCGCCGGTCTGCTGGAAGCTTTTGTGTCCGCTGACCAGTTTCGGGTCGGCGCTGGTGATGATATAGCCCTGGCTCAGCAACGCCCGACGGGCGGCTTCGCAGGTCTGCGCATCCGTCACCGGGTAATTGCGCGAAAACGTCCCGGAGTCATCGAAGTTCTCATGCTCGTAGATGGGGGCTTTCTTCGACGAGCAGCCGGCAGCGGCGGCCAGCAACAGCGCCAGCCCGGCAACACGCATGGGAATTGATTTAAACATTGAACATCCTGAGGGAAACGGTCCGGGGCGTATTGTGCAACAGATCGATGCTTAGCGGAGCATCGATTAGTGTCTTAAAACATTTACAAGGCTACTGACTGTCAGCTATGGGAAAAAGTCCCGTCTGAGTGACCGAAGGGCCCCTCGGAAGTCGCGGTCTGGATCGCACACATAAAAAACCCCGGCCTTTCGGCCGGGGTCTTTGTGGAACGGGCAACTCAGTCAAGCATCAGAAACGCTTGATCTCGGCCTGGCTTTCCAGCTGTTTGCGGTAGGCCGCAAAGTCCTGCTGGCCAATGCGCGAGGCGAGGAAGCGACGGTACTGGACCTTCTCTTCTTCGGTCGGCGCGGCGGCTTCGTTCACGCCGTTCAGGCGCACGATCACCAGGCTACCATCCGTCAGGGTCACGCTGCTGTAGGTCGGCTTGTCCTTGGCGACAGGTTTTGGCATGCGGAACAGCGCTTGCAGCACGGTTGGGTCAATCCCTTCCTGAGCGCGAGTTGCCGCTTCAGTCACTTTCCAGTTCTGACCGTCAATCGCCTTGTCCAGCGGAGTCTTGCCATCGCGCAGGCTGGCGATCAACTCATCAGCCTTGGTCTTGGCGGCAGCACTGGCGTGCTCCTTGGCCAACTGCGCACGAATGCTGGCATTGACGCTTTCCAGCGGCAGTTGCGCAGGCTTCAAGTGTTCCTTGGCGCGCAGCACGATCACGGTTTCCGGGTCCAGCTCGATGGCGGTGCTGTTGGCACCTTCATCCAGCACTTCAGGACTGAACGCCGCGGTGATCACGGCACGGTTAGCCGCCACACCTTCGCCACCCTCGCGGCCAAACGGCTTGGAGGTGTGGACAGTCAGCTTCAGGTCTTGCGCCGGCTGGGCCAGATCGGAGGACTCGAACGAAGAGTCTTCCAGTTGCTTGGTCGCCTCGACAAAACGCTGCTCGACCTGCTGGGTTTTCAGCTCACGGGTCAGCTTGTCTTTCAGGCTGGCCAGCGTCGGCACTTCCGGTGCTTCAACGCCCAACAGTTTGATCAGGTGGAAACCGAAGTCAGTGCGAATCGGTGCCGACACTTGATCCTTGGCCAACGCATACAGCGCGGTTTCAAATGCAGGGTCGTATACACCAGGGCCTGCGTAGCCCAGGTCACCGCCGTTGTTCGCCGAACCCGGGTCCTGGGAGAATTCCTTGGCCAGCGCCTCGAATTTCTCGCCTTTGGCCAGACGCGCCTGAATGTCTTCGATCTTGGCCTTGGCTTGCGCCTCGGTCACTTTATCGTTCACTTCGATCAGAATGTGCGCAGCCCGGCGTTGCTCGGACAGGTTCGCGATTTCTTTCTGATACGCCGCTTGCAGGTCTTCGTCCTTGACGCTGACCTGATCGAAGAAGGAAGACTTCTTCAATTCCAGGTAATCGATGACAACCTGATCCGGCGTCATGAATTCCTTGGCATGTTCGTCGTAGTAGGCCTTGACCTCATCGTCGGTCAGCTTCACCGCTGCCGGGTCAACCTTGACGTTCAGGGAAGCGAAATCGCGGGTCTGTTTTTCCAGACGGGCGAAGGCCAGAACCTGTGCGTCGGTGACGAAACCGCTACCCGCCAGGCCAGCGCGCAGCTGACCGATCAGCATTTCCTGAGCCAGCATCTGGCGGAATTGCATGCGGCTGTAGCCCAGTTGACGAATCACCTGATCGAAGCGCTCAGCACTGAACTTGCCATCCACCTGAAACTCAGGTGTTTGCAGGATCACTTGGTCCAAGGCCGCTTCGGAGAAAGCGAATTTCGATTCTTCTGCGCCTTGCAGCAGCAGTTTGCGGTCGATCAAGCCTTTGAGAGCCGATTCGCGCAGCATTTTTTCGTCGAGCAAGGAAGCGTCGAAATCCTTGCCCAGCTGTTGCATCAGCTGACGGCGTTGCATATCGACCGCCTGGCTCAGCTCGTTCTGGCTGATTTCTTCGCCGTTAACCTTGGCCGCATCATTACGACTGGTGGTGGCCTGAAAAATGGCGTCGAAACCGGTCAAAGCCATCAGTGCAACGATGACCCCGATAATGGTCTTGGCAATCCAGCCTTGTGAATTGTCCCTGATATTCTGCAGCATGCGTCCCCCAGAAACGGTTGAACTTCAAAATTAGGCAACCGTGGAGCGTGGGTAGAATCCGGATAGAAGAAAGGCGCATCCGAGGATGCGCCTTCTCGTAACTGGCGGAGCGGACCAAGGGTTCGAACTTGCGACCCTCGGCGTCTCGGACCGGCAACTTGCCGACTGGACTACCGCTCCGCTGCCAGGTCAGGCATGACCCCGACCCGGATAGGCAAAAACCTGAAACGAACTTAGTTGACAGCTTCTTTCAGTGCTTTACCGGCTTTGAAACCTGGTTTTTTGGCTGCTGCGATTTCCAGCGTCTTACCGGTCTGTGGGTTACGACCAATGCGAGCTGGACGATCGGTAACGGAGAAGGTACCGAAACCAACCAGAACAACAGAGTCGCCAGCCTTGAGAGCGCCAGTGACGGATTCGATTACAGCGTCCAGCGCACGGCCAGCAGCAGCTTTCGGGATATCAGCGGATGCAGCGATAGCATCAATCAGTTCCGACTTGTTCACTCTAAGTCCCCTTATATCTATTTGAGTATGATTCTAAGTTTTTTGGTGAAAGCAAAAACGAGTGCTGAATGGCCTACAGACACTTAAGAGCCGCTTTATAACAAGGGCTCTAAAAAGCTGTCAACAAGCCACTCAGGCAAATGCGTACTAATGCGTGCTAATTCTTTCCTTAGAGTCAGACTCGCGTTTTTCATCCTTTGCAACTATCTCTGGAACCACATCTGGCAGCGGCTCCGGCGCGTATTGCAGCGCAATTTGCAGGACCTCGTCAATCCATTTAACCGGTTTAATCTGCAGATCTTGCTTGATATTGTCAGGAATTTCCTTCAGATCGCGCACGTTCTCTTCAGGAATGATCACGGTCTTGATCCCGCCACGGTGAGCAGCCAGCAGTTTTTCCTTCAATCCGCCAATCGCCAACACCTGGCCACGCAAGGTGATTTCGCCTGTCATGGCAACATCCGCACGTACTGGAATCCCGGTCAATGCCGACACCAGGGCCGTGCACATGCCTACGCCGGCGCTAGGGCCGTCTTTCGGGGTCGCCCCTTCCGGCATGTGGATGTGCGTGTCGCGCTTCTCGTGGAAGTCCAGGGGAATCCCCAGGCTCTTCGCACGGCTGCGCACAACGGTCAGCGCGGCCGTGATCGATTCGACCATCACATCACCCAGCGAACCGGTCTTGATCAGCTGGCCTTTACCCGGCACGACAGCAGCTTCGATGGTCAGCAATTCACCACCGACCTGAGTCCATGCCAGACCGGTGACCTGACCGATCTGATCCTGCGACTCAGCCAGACCGTAGCGGAATTTGCGCACACCCAGGAAGTGTTCCAGCATCTCGGCAGTGACCTTCACCGAGAAGCGTTTTTCCAGTGCGTGCTCTTTGACCGCCTTGCGGCAAACCTTCGCAATCTGGCGTTCCAGCCCACGCACACCGGCTTCGCGGGTGTAGTAGCGGATGATGTCGCGGATCGCTTCGGCGTCGAATTCCAGCTCGCCTTTCTTCAAGCCGTTGGCTGTAATCTGCTTGGGCGAGAGGTATTTGACGGCGATGTTGATCTTTTCGTCTTCGGTGTAGCCAGGCAGACGAATCACTTCCATCCGGTCGAGCAGCGCCGGCGGAATATTCATGGAGTTCGAGGTGCACAGGAACATCACATCGGACAAGTCGTAGTCGACTTCCAGATAGTGATCGTTGAAGTTGTGGTTCTGCTCCGGATCGAGCACTTCCAGCAACGCCGACGCCGGATCGCCACGCATGTCGCTGCCCATTTTGTCGATTTCATCGAGCAGGAACAGCGGGTTGCGGACGCCCACCTTCGTCATCTTTTGAATCAATCTTCCTGGCATCGAACCGATGTAAGTCCGGCGATGACCACGAATTTCCGCTTCGTCACGCACGCCACCGAGGGCCATACGGACAAATTTGCGGTTGGTGGCGTGGGCGATCGACTCTGCCAGAGAGGTTTTACCCACCCCTGGAGGACCGACCAGGCACAACACCGGACCACGAATTTTCTTCACGCGCTTTTGCACGGCGAGGTATTCGAGGATCCGCTCTTTGACTTCTTCCAGACCGTAGTGGTCTGCATCAAGAATGTCTTCTGCGCGCGCAAGGTCCAGGCGCACTTTGCTCTGGGCCTTCCACGGCACCTGAACCAGCCAGTCGATGTACGAACGCACCACGGTCGCTTCCGCGGACATTGGCGACATTTGTTTCAACTTGTTCAGCTCACCCTGGGCCTTGGCCAAGGCATCTTTGGGCAGGCCAGCGGCATCGATGCGCTTTTTCAGCTCTTCGATTTCGTTGTGGCCTTCGTCGCTGTCGCCGAGCTCTTTCTGAATGGCCTTCATCTGCTCATTCAGGTAGTACTCGCGCTGGCTGCGCTCCATTTGTTTCTTGACGCGACCGCGAATGCGTTTTTCGACTTGCAGCAGATCGATCTCGGCATCCAGCAACGCCAGAACGTGCTCGACCCGGGCCGACAAATCGATGATTTCGAGGATTTCCTGCTTCTGCTCGATCTTCAGGGCCATGTGAGCGGCCATGGTGTCGACCAGGCGACCCGGCTCGTCGATGCTGTTTAGCGACGAGAGGACTTCAGCCGGGACTTTCTTGCCCAGCTGCACATATTGTTCGAACTGAGCCAAAAGGCTGCGGACGAACACTTCCGACTCGCGCTCAGGCGCGTCGACTTCGTCGATCAGCGAGACTTCGGCACGGCAGTGGCCGTCCACTTCGCTGAAGCGCTCCACGGCGCCCCGCTGCTCGCCTTCGACCAGAACCTTGACCGTGCCGTCAGGCAGCTTGAGCAGCTGCAGAACGGTCGCAATGGTGCCTACGCGATAAAGTGCATCTTCACCGGGATCGTCGTCAGCAGGGTTTCTCTGAGCCAGCAGAAGAATCTGCTTGTCGCCCGTCATCGCAGCCTCGAGGGCTTCGATGGATTTCTCGCGCCCCACGAACAGCGGGATAACCATGTGCGGATAAACCACAACATCACGCAATGGCAGGAGAGGCAATTCGATGGTTGTCTTCATGATTTCGCCTCTACGGCGGCCATATGGCCGTAAACAGATGGAAGTAAGCTTGAAACCAAGATGGGGGCTGCTTTGAAAAAAAACAAGCGCAAAGAGGGTGTTAAAAACGCTTTAAAAGAAAAGGGGCCCGAAGGCCCCTTCTTTGCTCCAGCTGCCGGACGCTTAAGCGTCTGGCGCAGCCTTGGCAGCCGGCTCACTGTTTTCGTAGATATACAGTGGCTTGGACTTGCCTTCTATAACGCTTTCGTCGATCACTACTTTACTCACCTCGGACTGCGAGGGGATTTCATACATAGTGTCGAGCAATACACCTTCGAGAATCGAACGCAGTCCACGGGCACCGGTCTTGCGTTCCAGGGCACGTTTGGCGACCGATTTCAGTGCGTCGGCCCGGAATTCCAGGTCTACACCTTCCATCTCGAACAGCTTGGCATACTGCTTGGTCAAAGCATTTTTCGGCTCGGTGAGAATCTGCATTAACGCAGCTTCATCAAGCTCGTCCAGCGTGGCAAGGACCGGCAGACGACCGACGAACTCCGGGATCAGACCGAACTTGACCAGATCGTCAGGCTCGACTTCACGCAGGGATTCACCCACCTTCTTGCCTTCTTCCTTGCTGCGAACTTCCGCGTTGAAACCGATGCCGCCCTTGGTGGAACGGTTTTGAATAACCTTTTCCAGACCGGAGAACGCACCACCGCAGATGAACAGGATGTTACGGGTGTCGACCTGAAGGAATTCCTGCTGCGGATGCTTGCGACCACCTTGCGGCGGAACGGAAGCGACCGTGCCTTCGATCAACTTGAGCAGGGCCTGCTGCACGCCTTCACCGGAAACGTCCCGGGTGATCGACGGGTTGTCAGACTTGCGCGAGATCTTGTCGATTTCGTCGATGTAGACAATGCCCATCTGGGCTTTTTCCACGTCGTAATCGCACTTCTGCAACAGCTTCTGAATGATGTTCTCGACATCTTCACCCACGTAACCCGCCTCGGTGAGGGTGGTTGCATCGGCGATGGTGAACGGAACGTTCAGCAAGCGGGCCAGTGTTTCGGCAAGCAGGGTTTTACCCGAGCCTGTCGGGCCGATCAGCAAGATGTTGCTTTTGCCAAGTTCGACGTCGTCATTCTTTTTATCGCGCTGGTTCAGACGCTTGTAGTGGTTGTACACCGCTACGGCCAGAACCTTTTTCGCACGCTCCTGACCAATCACGTACTGATCAAGGATGCCGCTGATTTCTTTAGGCGAAGGCAATTTATGCGCGCTGCTTTCGGCCTGGGCTTCCTGCACCTCCTCTCGGATGATGTCATTGCACAGGTCGACGCACTCGTCGCAGATAAAGACCGAGGGGCCGGCAATCAATTTGCGTACTTCATGCTGGCTTTTGCCACAGAAGGAGCAATAGAGCAGCTTGCCGTTGTCCTCGCCGTTGCGGGTGTCAGTCATTCGTTCGATCCAAATCCGATAGGCTTGCAACACAAGATGAAGGCTATTGCGGGCTTTTTCAAGCCCGCCGGTGATCGGACCAGCCGACCCACCCTATTTTGAGCTGCTTAATTTAAGCGGGGCGCTGGTTGATCACTTCATCGATCAACCCGTACTCACGCGCGGCTTCTGCACTCATGAAGTTATCGCGGTTGGTATCGCGCTCGATTTCTTCAAGTGTGTGGCCGCTGTGCTTGGCCATCAGCGTGTTGAGACGCTCACGAATGAAGAGAATTTCCTTGGCATGGATTTCGATATCCGAAGCCTGGCCTTGGAAACCGCCCAGTGGCTGGTGAATCATCACGCGCGAATTCGGCAGGCAATAACGCTTGCCGGCGGCACCAGCCGTCAAAAGGAAGGCGCCCATGCTGCAGGCCTGACCAATACAGGTGGTCGATACATTGGGTTTGATGAACTGCATGGTGTCATAGATCGACATGCCCGCTGTCACCGAACCGCCCGGGGAGTTGATATAGAGATGGATGTCCTTGTCCGGGTTTTCCGCTTCAAGGAACAGCAATTGCGCACAAATCAGGTTGGCCATGTAGTCCTCTACCGGGCCAACCAGAAAAATCACTCGTTCCTTGAGAAGGCGCGAGTAGATGTCATAGGCGCGCTCGCCACGAGCAGACTGCTCGACAACCATCGGGACCAGGCCGCCAGCGGCCTGGATATCAGAGTTCTGCTGAATATACGAATTACGGAACATGCTCTGCAGTCACTCCCAAATAGTTATGTCTTGAATACGCATAAGCCAGCACGAAGGCTGGCTTATGGTGTGTGCTTCTTACCGCAAAAACGATCAGTCGGCTTGTGGAGCTTCTACCGGCTTGACTGCTTCTTCGTAAGAGACCGATTTGTCGGTCACGCTAGCTTTCTGCAGAACAGTATCCACAACTTGTTCTTCCAGCACAACCGAACGAACTTCGTTCAGTTGCTGGTCGTTCTTGTAGTACCAGGACACAACCTGCTCAGGCTCTTGGTAGGCCGAAGCCATTTCCTGAATCATTTCACGAACGCGGGCTTCGTCAGGCTTGAGGTCGAATTGCTTGACCACTTCAGCCACGATCAGACCCAGAACAACACGGCGCTTGGCTTGTTCTTCGAACAGCTCGGCCGGCAGTTGGTCAGGCTTGATGTTGCCGCCGAACTGCTGAACAGCCTGCACGCGCAGACGGTCAACTTCGTTGGACAGCAGCGCCTTAGGCACCTCGATCGGGTTGGTGGCCAGCAGACCGTCCATTACCTGATTCTTGACCTTGGATTTGATCGCCTGACGCAGTTCACGCTCCATGTTCTTGCGAACTTCGGTGCGGAAGCCTTCCAGGCCCGTTTCCTTGATGCCGAATTGAGCGAAGAATTCTTCGTTCAGTTCTGGCAGTTTCGGCTCGGAAACAGTGTTCACGGTCACGGTGAACTCAGCGGTTTTGCCAGCCAGGTCGAGGTTCTGATAGTCCTCTGGGAAGGTCAGGTTCAGCACGCGCTCTTCGCCGGCTTTAGCGCCGACCAGGCCGTCTTCGAAACCAGGGATCATGCGGCCGGAACCCAGCACCAGCTGAGTACCCTTGGCAGAACCGCCAGCGAACACTTCACCGTCAACCTTGCCAACGAAATCGATGTTCAGTTGGTCTTCGTTCTGAGCGGCGCGCTCAGCCACTTCGAAACGGGTGTTCTGCTTGCGCAGCACGTCCAGCATCTTGTCCAGATCGGCGTCAGCCACGTCAGCGCTCAGGCGCTCTACGGTGATGCCGTCGAAGCCAGCAACGGTGAACTCAGGGAACACTTCGAAAACTGCAACGTATTCCAGATCTTTGCCAGCTTCCATCGATTTAGGCTCGATCGAAGGAGCGCCAGCCGGGTTCAGCTTTTGCTCGACAACAGCTTCGTAGAACGAAGACTGGATCACATCGCCTACAGCTTCCTGACGCGCATCAGCACCGAAACGGCGCTTGATTTCGCTCATTGGCACTTTGCCTGGACGGAAGCCAGCAATCTTGGCCTTTTGGGCAGTCTGCTGCAGACGCTTGTTGACCTGAGTCTCGATGCGCTCAGCCGGCACGGTGATGCTCATGCGGCGCTCAAGAGCAGAAGTATTTTCAACAGAAACTTGCATGGATATTCCTCGTTGCACAGACGTTAGCCGGCCGTTTCCGACCCCAGAATCAAGGGCATGCATTCTAGTGGGTCAAACTCAAGAAGTCACCCTACTGAAAACGGGTAAAAAAGCAGCAGGCAATTTATAGGCGGGGACAAACGGTTGTGCCTCGCCCTGTTAGCAAATACAGCCAGTCACGCCAGGGCTCTGCACCAATCCTTCTATATATAGAAGAAGTTGCCAATCATCTCCCTGACAGCCGGTCTTGCGAGCAAGCCGGCGGGCGGCGCGGCATCATCGAGAAACATAAATACGACGAAACACCCCACCCCTGCGACCCAGGACATGCAGCCGCTTGACACTCGAACCGCTAAAACAAAAAAGGCGCCAGACTGTTAAATCTGGCGCCTCTCGAAATATGGGGTGGACGAAGGGGATCGAACCCTCGACAACGGGAGTCACAATCCCGTGCTCTACCAACTGAGCTACG
>NZ_RXHX01000030.1:0-71181 GCF_005930655.1 Pseudomonas sp. FSL W5-0299 | reverse complement strand
CCCCAAACCCCCTGTGGGAGCGAGCCTGCTCGCGATGGCGTCATCCCAGACGCCATCAACTCCAGCCAAAAACTCCCACTTCGATATCCACTGTTTTAAACATGTTTGAGCCCCCACGTTTAAAGACACTCAGTGTTACGTCCCAACGGCTACAACGCCTTGCGTCGTTGCCTACGCGTACGTCAGAATCCGCCGGCTTGTGCGTCCAGGGCCCCGTCGGTAACTTGATTCCTGTCACTGCTCATCAGTGATCGGGTCTGCAAGCCCGCCGGAATGCCAGTCGCATAGCCCTGTCACAGGACGCTCATTCAGGTCCTTGAAATGGCGGCTTTGTGCGGGAGACCTCACGGTCTGCCGGGTTCCTGGTTTCCCGAACCCATGTTCCTCGCCAACCCCAAGTACGATACAGAATCCCTGCTGGCCATCGCCAGCGAGTCACTGGGCTCGGCGTCCGTTGCCGGGCATCGCTTCATAGGCTCAATACACTTCCTTGTGCAGGCGATTTCCGGCTGATAACTCGTCGACGAAGGCCTGCGCGTCGTCCTCATCCAGTTGGCCGAAGTTCATTGCGATGTTCTTCAGGGCCTGCTCGATGGCGCGTTCCAGATTATTTTTGTTGCCACACACATACAGATGTGCGCCCAGGTTCAGTATTCCCCACAAGTAAGCACCGTGTTCAAGCATTGCGTCCTGCACGTAGTAACGGGTTTGCGAGTCCCGGGAGAACGCGGTAATCACCCGATCGAGCACGCCATTGGCTTGCCAATTTTCCAGGCGCGACTGGTAGAGGAAATCCGCTTCACGGCGCCGGTCCCCGAAGATCAGACAGGTTTGCAGAGGGTTGTTTTGCTGCTCCATCTGCTCCAGCAGCGCGATCAATGGCGCGATGCCGGTGCCGGTACCGATCAGCACTACCGGGTGTCCGACCTGGCGTGGCAGGTGAAAGCGCGGATTACTGCGGACAAATACCCGGGCGCTGGGATGCTCCCCGGTGAGGTGCCCGGTCGCAGTGCCGGTGCGCGAGCGGTCCGCCATGTCATAAGCGATTTCGCGAATGCACACGTCCACGTAACCGGGGTTGTCATGAGAGGCAATCGAATAGGCGCGCGGCAAACAGTCGGGCAACCACTCGATCAAATCTTCCAGGCTCAGCTGCGCGGGATCACAGAAATCGTCCAGCACGTCGAGCACATCCTTGCCGTACAGATAGACTTCCAGATCCTTGCGGTTGCTGACTTTCAGTAAGGTTTTCAAGGTGTCGTGCTGACTGCACCGAGCAAGTTCGCGCAGCAGCGATTTGCCCAGCTGCCGAAGCTCCTTGGTAGCCAGCAAAGTGGCGGCGTCTTCGCGGCCGAACCATTGGCTGATTTGCGCCAGCAGTTGCGGATCGTTTTGCGCCAGCACGTACAGGTTGTCACCCGCACGGTACTTGATGCCGCTGCCTTCAATGTCGAGGCGAATCTGCCAGGCGTAAGGCGCCGTGGTGTTCAGCCGGGTGCGAGAGATGACGCGTGCCGGCCACGCGGCGTTTTCGCCATAGGCGGTGACTTGCAGGTTCAAGGTGCTGCCGGCACGCCGATCACCCTTGAGCACTGCTGCAAGGGTTGCGCACCAGATGTCGAAAAAACCGTCGAAATCGGTGTCGGCGTCCACGCGGGTGATCCACGGGCGGGCTTGTTTTTGCAGCAGTGCGGCATCCAGGCTTTTGGTAAAACCGCAGAAGGTCGGGTAAGCCGTGTCGCCCAGCCCGAAGATCGCGTAGGGCTGGCCGTTCAGGGATGGCGAAGCATTCAGTTGATCCATGAAACGATCGGCATTTACCGGCGGATCACCGTCGCCGAAAGAGCTGCAAACGATGATCAACACGTCACGAGGCGTCAGTTTGTCGAGGTTCAGCGAGTTGAGATCCTGCACGGCCAGTTCATACGGCTGCAGACAGGGCAGACGCAATAAGCGTTGCGTCAACCCGCGTGCATTGCCGGACTCAGAGCCGTAACCGATCACAATGCGTTCGATTACGTCTGTCATGACGGTTACCTGTCGTAATGTTCGTCGAATTGCTCCTTGGAAAACTCCAGTGCTTCGAAGTCACTCATCAAGTCGTTGATTACCCTGCGGATACTGATGTACTCGACGATATTTCCCTGTTCATCAAACAGCGGCTGCACCGTGGTATCTACCACGTACAGGCCGCCGCCCTTGCCAACGTTGGGAATCACGCCGGTCCAGATCTCACCTTTCTTGATGGTGTCCCACATCTGCTTGTAGGTGCTCTTTGGCACCGAATGATGGCGCACCACGTTATGTGGCTGGCCCAGTAATTCCTCTTTGGTGTACCCGGTAAGCTTGCAAAACAGGTCATTGACGTAAGTGATGTTGCCTTGCAAGTCAGTGGTGGAAATAACCATGACGTTTTCCAGTGCACTCAAGACTTTGGCGTTGATGGCTTGCATTGTGTTTCCCCTGAAATGATTGAAAAGTTGTTGCTGCGAATTCGAATTCGGCGCACCCACGGCTTAGGCACTTCTATTTTTAGTCGTTATAAATCAGTCAACTGACTGAGGGGCATACTGAGAAAAAAGAGGATCCGACCCATGAGCGGATCCTAAAAAGGAGTTCGTGGCGATGGCGGTTTCAGCTGTCCTGAGGTATCAGGCGCGGGCCTTTCCGGGTGACTTGCTGACCCGGTTCGAAGCGAGCATTGGGCGAGCGAACGGTGCTGATTTCGCCTTGGGTGTCTTTCACTTCGTAAGCGGTTTCCGTGAGGCCGGTTGCTTCTTGAACCGAGCTGCCGGCAAAGAATCCGGCGCCGGCACCGATCAGTGCTCCAACGGGGCCACCCACGGCACCGACCATCAACCCGGTCACGACACCGACGGCCTTGCCGGCGGTGGTATCAGGCACCTCACGAACGACCTGATCGGCCATACACACGGGCGAGAGCAACAAGAAGAGGGTGAAAGGTAGGAGGATAGAACGAGACATGGCGTATTCCTGCTTCGGGTTCATTTCCCTAAACAATCCATAAAGCATGCCAATATTTTATTCTTTATATATCAATTAGATAGGAATTCATGTCGTCATATGTACAACACAAATATTAGTCCGTATGACTACTGACTAGTCTTTAAGACTATGTGAAATTCGGCAATCCTTACCCGGTCACGTATGCGAAACCCTCGCATCCCATGAATGTTATTGCCGTCGATCAGCCGTGCGAACTGGAAGGTTTAAAGTGTCGCGGGCCCCTAAAAGCAGCTCATATGCAGTGGTGGAGGTGCGGCCGCACAATAAAAGCCGACCCCATTCAGCTAAATATCGAGGGCGACAGCTGCTGCGTTTTCTTGTGTGGGTTGCACGTGTGCGGTCAGCAAAGGCTGTTGTGAACTTGTATTGCGTTTGAGTCACTCAGCTGGAGGACAACCGATTACATTCAGAAAACTTTTTGAAAAAGACTGCCGGTCGTGGAGGACGGAGATCGACCCAAAGCAGCCCCTTGGGTTTGGACGAGTCGTTAACGACACTAAATCCATGCTGTCCAACGCCAGCGAATCAGTGGGCTCGGCTAGGACCATGTTCAGCCATTTTGCGGCGTTGCTGGATAACTCGCACCGCAAGACGTTGTTGGGAATTACCCGGTTGGTGATGTTGGGGTGAAGGAGTAAGTCCAAACCCCTTTGTGGCGGTCGGTTCGTTCGTCAAAGGGGAGAGTCCGTCGGCAACCGTATCCGTGCCACCTCAAATTTCCGGTGAAATCGGCATTTGAAATTCAATCCATGATCTGAGGCCGGTCCGGTCCAGTCATCCCATCAAGTAGAGGCAAACTCGCCCCGAACGTTCAGGCCGACACAATCCCCTGTAGGAGTGAGCCTGCTCGCGATGGCGTCAGACCTGACGCCCCAGATCCAGGCTCGGATGTTTTGCTCGACTGTTGATGCACTTAAACAGGTTTCAAGGCTCACGTTTAAAGACACTCAGTGTTACGTCCCAAGGCCTACAACGCCTTGCGTCATTACCTACGCGTACGCCAGAATCCGCCGGCTTGTGCGCCTGTGGGGCGAGCTATATCGTTTCCCGGTCACTGAAAAACAGTGATCGGGTTTGGTAGCCCGGTTTCGTATCACGGCGCATAGCATCACCTTTTATGGTGGCCATGCGCGGGGTCCTTTCGAGGGCGCCGGGAACTGATACGACCGGTCTACCAACCCGCGTATGGCCGCCACCTGTCGTTGGTAGCGAGGGTGACGGCTCTCTTTTAAATAAACTCGTATCAGGAGTTTTATTCATGATCAAACCAACTCCCAACCCACCGGACACCAATCCGGCATCCCCCTACGAATCCCTCGATTCCAAAAAACTACACGAAGCCGCCGAACGCGCCCTCGACCACTACCTCAATCCAGGTGCCAACATCATGGCCAGCACCCACGAACCCGAACCCATGTTCCTCGCCAACCCGGCATACGACACCGAATCCCTGCTGGCCAACGCCAGCGAATCACTGGGCTCGGCGACGACCATGCTCAGCAATTTTGCGGCGTTGCTGGATAACTCGCACCGCAAGACGCTGCTGGGGATTACGCAGGTGGTGATGTTGGGGGAATTGGCGGTGAATCAGGCGTTGGATAAGGTTGAAGTGAAGGAGTAAGGGCAATCCCTCTGTGGTGGTGGGTTCGTCCGTCGTCACAGAGGGGAGGTTAGAAAGTCGGCATCCGAGAGCATGACGCCTCAGCTTTCGGGCGTAATTTGATCAATAATGAATCCACAGCCAGAAGCCGGCGGAAGAACCGACGGCCACTACAATGCGGCGTGAACGTTGGCAGTTACTCCGTGGTCGCCTCTTCTTTCAGATTCAGACGGAAAGTGTAGCGAGCGGTTTTCCCACGTAGGTGGTGAGCGCGTAATTCGTCGTTCCGCCGCCGATGACTCCTATTCCGAGCGGGATCACTTTGTCCGCGGCTTTATGAGTAAACGAGTTGCCGATTTTCGCGAATAATTCCTTGATGATCTGAAGCGTCGACCCTTTCAAATACTGATGCACCATGCGCACGCCGGCCTTGCTGGCGATTTTGGTGGCGCCGAAGACCCCATCTGCTCAAGGGAACCGTACAGCGCGATGATGTACTACCTGTGCTTGGCATCTTCGTTGGACATCTTGCCGTTGATGGCCACCGCCAGGCACATGGTCATTTCGATCTGTAGCTTCATCACACCGAGATATCCGCAGCCCGGCCCCTACAGCGCTCACTAGAGTGCCGATGCAGGGAATGACACCCGGAAGAGCATTGGCTGTGCCAGACGTGGGTCCAGCTTTGAATAGCGACTGATGATTTTGTCGACAACTGCTTCTCGAATCTTTTCGTCCGTAGCGGACGGCGCCGAGCTGCGTGCCTGGCTTTCATACTGGGCAACCAGTTCGCGGGCATCCTGCGAGATAATGGCGATGGCTTCCACCATCTTCATCAGTGGAGAGCGGCTTTCGAGAATAAAGATGACGGAGGCAATGGGAGACGCACTACGAAGCAGCACTAAATAAAAAGTACTTAAAAATTAGTTAGTTAGATTATGTTTTGAAAAGTGTATGACCAGCTCTGTGACGATATTTACGGCGAGGAGAGTAGGCTTGTAGTTGGTGTCTGTTTTGCAACAAAAACCAGATGAGCGGTAGATGATTGTTTTTAAGCGTGAAAGTTCATAAAAATAGCAGTAATGCGATTGACAGGGCATACCTCCTATCCTAGGATCAGTCTCGCAGGTGTATCACGCCTGTTCCGCTCTTTAAAAGTCACGTTTGCAAGGAAATCGAAGCCTTCTTTGGCGATCTCGTAAGAGGTCATGACCGGCCCCTCGGTACCCCTGTGCGAATCGCAGAGCGCGGCATGCGCGAAATCGATTTGCGCTTGCGAGGGTTGTCTGGCGTAAAAGCTGAGAGTCCTCTTAAGTCAATATACATATTCCTTGCTGTTTCTCTCTTTGGTCTGGCCGGACATCGCATTTCGCGGTGTCTATTCGAGGAGAAAAGCGATGTATAAACTACATGTTGTAATCTACGTGACTAGAAAAAATAAGAGCATTCGTACGAAGCTTGGAGACAGGCTCGCAACGAAAGGAATTGACTTAAGAGCAACCATAAAAAAACTGACTGTTTCAGCTGTTTTTGGTTGGGTTATACGTTGGATCTTTTCAATTTTTATTGGAAGTGATAATAGCTAACTGACTCTCATCTTTTTTGCTTACCAAGGAGCAGCCGTGGCAAAGGACAAGCCTTACTATCCCCACCTACCGATTGGAAGCGTCGAAGCACTCGCGAAATGTTTAGGCTTGCCTCCGAAACTCTTAAAAGATCTATCAGAAGATACCTCTAACTCTTATACCGAATTTAGTATTACATCTAAATCAGGTAAGGAGCGCATTGTCTATGATCCGAAATTTGAGCTAAAGCGTTTACAAAAAAGAATTAATTCTAGGCTTTTCGAACAGGTTTTCTATCCTTCCTACCTACAAGGTGGGATAAGGGATGAGGAAAACCCAAGAGACTATATTGTAAATGGCACCATCCACGCCGGATCGAAGCATTTGATCGGAATTGATATAAAGGATTTTTATAATAATATCAAGGTGGATAGTGTAAAGCCTATATTCACTCGGCTTTTTAATTTTCCAGATGATGTGGCAAATATTTTAACGAAATTGGTTACGAGAGATGGCAGAGTGCCGCAAGGGGCATGTACTTCCAGCTATGTCGCCAATTTGGTTTTGTTTAATTCGGAGTATTCCCTTGTTAGCAGAATAAAGGCCCGAGGCTTTTCTTATACGCGCCTGTTGGATGATGTAACTATAAGCTCAATGCAACCGATAACTAAAGAAACTAGTACGGGTTTAATTAAAGAAGTCGCGGCAATATTCAAAAAACATAATCTTAGGCTTAACAATAAAAAAACCAAACAAGAGTCGTCGAGCGACGTCAGAGCCGAATATAAGGTTACTGGGATATGGGTCGGTCATGGAATACCAAAGCTTAGAAAAGCTGAAAGACGGCACATTAGGCAGCTAGTGTATATTTGCGAAAAAGAATATTCAAAATGCCGGTTTTCTGAAGAGTACCATGCTCTGTGGAATAGAGTTTCGGGGCAGGTTGCCAAGTTGACGCGTTTAGAGCATACGCAAGCGGAAGATCTAAGACTCCGAATGTCAGAAATTTTGCCCGAATATGATAATCAGATGAAAGCAAGTATCATATTTGAGGCTGATAAGTTACTTAAAAAGCCAGTTGCTCATCATGTCAGGCCAGGTGTAATAAACTCTTTGAATAAAACGTTGTATTCGTTAGGTATTTTGACTCGGACGGATAAGCCTCTAGCTAGGCAGTATAAGAAAATGCTTAGGCTTAGATTTATTAACGCTCCTACAAAATCTGAAATGTGGGGATAGTATGTCGAAAGATGATCGTGTCATATTTTCGGGGTTCGTGACTTCGTTTGATGCCTTCAAAGGTTATGGATTTATCAGGAGGGCGGAAGGTAAAGATGTTTTCTTTTTTTATGATGACATTAAAGATGAGGGGCACGACATCAACGTAGGCGATCGAGTTACTTTCATCATTGAAAAAGCCCCAAAAGGCCCAAAAGCAAAAAATGTTAAAAAAGTAGAGCAAATCCTGGTTCTATAAGGACAGAGAAGCAGATTGATTTATTTTCCAAATATGGGATGTAAAAATAGCCCCATCCTCTTTTTGACCCACTTTTTTTGCCGGAACAACTGAGGCCGTCAAAGCGGCCTCTATTATTTAAGCTTCAATCAATCGAAGGTAGGTAATTGCTGGCTCCCCGGAAAATTCGTCTATGCCAGTTCGGTCAGGTGTTGCAGATAATACCTTTTCCGCTACCTTCCTCGATGCAATATTTGATTCCCCTACAACGGCCTCAATGTAAAATTTCTGAATGCCGTTGCGAGCTAGCCCATTTTTCATTTCATCAATGCTTTTATTGATGATTTTCGCGGCAAGGCCTTGCCGCCTGAATTTTTCAGGGACTGCGTAACCCACGCCAAAGCATGGAACCCCATGTACCGGGTCTGCGGAAACGTAAGTCACAAAAGCTCGTACACGCCCAAAATCAACCATGGCGTAAGTGATGCGTGTCTCCCCATTAGGGCGATCCAGCACAACCTGAAGATCCACATGCAACTCACAAGGATTCATTTGAAAGCCATTCTTTTTGATCTCGTGCTGAAGGCTTATCAGGCCATTCATTGGATCAGTCATTTGAGACATGTGCCCCTCCCCGTGATCGTTACGACGCCTTCTACCAATGGATAAAGCAGTACTTTAAGGCATTTCTTTCCCCACAATGACCATCGCTGGAAAAACAGGGGATGGATGTATTTTCCAAAAAAGACGGAAAAATACATCCGTCCTCTTTTTTGCTCAGCCTGGACCCAAAGTAGCTGGTGGGAAGCGGCAGCAATCGGCTAGAAAGCGGCAGCGGCTACGAAACTAGAGGCGTTTCAATCCTTGTCCCGCGGACGTTTAACCAAGTTGTTTATTTGTGTGTAGTACCTTGAATCGAAGCCAATAGGGCTACCATTGAGCTTGTCGCAGATTCCATTCGTTTCTTTCACGAATCCTAAGAACATTTCATCCAAGCCCTTAATTCCTGGAGTTACGCACATGCGGGAAAAATGGTTGATCATTGCGATTGCTTGGGCATATTCATAGGTGGCTACTAGACCCTGAATGACGCTGGGGTAGTCGACACGTAGGTAATCATATTTGAACTTATCGAAGTCGTCATGCTGCTCGACAGTCGTTGCGTTAGTCAGGGCGATCGGGTTCGGATGTGCACCAAAGTCGATAGCAGCATCGAAGAACCCCATAATGTGTTTCTCGTAAGGTGTTCCCTTCGATTGCTCATCATGCTCTTTAAGATACTTGCCAAATCGCTTAACCGCAGGTGTGAAGGACTTTTTGCTCTGTTGGAAACCCTCTTCGTCATCATGCCTGCCCAGCCAAGCTTGGGATAGACCTGGCTCTCTATTGAAGAGGTAGCCGTAGACGGCAGACTCCATTGCCGTTCTGAGAAGAGGGAATATTGCCGACAGGTGTGCCCCGAGAGCCAGGTTACAGGCGGCCAAGTAGAGAGAATGAGCGTGAGCAGCCGCCGCGCGTGACTCGGTGCAACCCAAGCCTTCCAAAGTTGAGAGAATCAAATGGTCGCATTTCTTTAAATGCGCAACCGCCTCCGGTAGTGCGTCGGTGATGTTTCGCTCCGCTTCGGACATTGAGGCTCGGTATTGTTCGAAGTCGAAGACATCGCTTGAGAATTCCATTTCATGGTCCTTAAGGCTGCTATGCGGAAGATTTTGGATACCCCGGAAGGAATTTAACGCGGTTGGCGCCTTCCTTACATGTTTAGCTCAAAAAATTTACAGGAGGTCATCGCCAACATATCCGAGGATGATGAGTGACAGCAGCTTGCCACAGAAAGCGTGAAGAATGGAAAGCTGAGTCGCTCCTGATTCCGTAAGCGTTAAATGGCCTCTTTTGGTCGATTGCTGCCTTTCGCGAAGTTTTGTAGTCGACCCGAAGCGGATGGCGAAGGGCAAAATTGCTTTTTGCGATAACTTAGAAGGTCAGGCCTGACGCCAAGATGTGCAAGCTTCGCTTCTACAGAAGAGCGACGTCTCAAGTCAGGATTTCGAATGACGTGCTAGCCAGGCGCTCACCATTCACTAAAATATGCACGGCATGCACACCCAAATAATGCTTCCGAGTGGTGAGTTCCTTGATCTGCTGCCCGCGACTGACCCGTTCAGTCGCCTTGCCAAGCAGCGTCAACGCCTTAAGCTTGAACACCTTCGCCGAAGTGCTGCCATTGGCTTTGACGTAATCAATCGCATAGTCGATCACCAGCCGCTGACTCTCCGCCACCGTGGATTTCACCGCAAACGACAACGTAATCTTCTCCCCCAACCGAATCACCGCCGGCTCCACCTTCACCCCAACAATCTCAACCTCTGCCTTACCGCTGGCCCCAATAATCGCCAGCGCCCGCTGGTTTCCCTGCTTGATCAAGCTGCGCAGCGCATGCTTGGCAATCCACGCCGTGTGCTTGTTCTCCAGCGACCACCCCTCAATCAAGTCCAACACCCACTCCGGATGGTCCTTGGTGATGTCATTCAGGTGATTGGCCACCGACTTGCGCACGTAAAGGCTGTCATCTGCCTTGAGGTTGTCGAGAATCGCCGCCGCCAATGTCGGATCGCTCTGAATCTGCTCCAACCGAAACGACCACGGCAAACGCGGTCGACTGCCTTCACTGGCCAGGCGCCGCACATGTTCATTGTCATCCCGGGACCATGCCTTCATCAGCGCCAATGACCGTTGCAGATCGCTGCGCAGAAAATACCGGATCGCAAATTCTGCCGAACCAAATGCGGTGAAGTATTTGAGCGCGTCCATCGATTGCTCGAAGTCATGCGTGCCATACATCGCCACGTAGTGCGGCAGCGAGATGCTGACGAAGCCGCTGTTGAGGCGGGGGGCGAGGGCGCGCAGGACTTCGAGGGATTCGTCGTAGTCCAGCGGCAGCACGGCGTGCAGGCATTCGCTGACGCGGGCCATGCGTTGCATGATCGACAGGTCGGCGAGGCCGTCGTTGGCCATTTTCAGGAAGGCTTTGGCGTTGAACGCCGGGTAGACCGCCGTCATTTCGGTGGCGATGTGTTTGAGGCGTTCGGCGTTGAAGATTTCCTTCAGGGCCGGGGCAGGTTGTTCGGCGGCGGTCATGGTCGGGTCCGTTCGAGGGGGCCGGTCAGGTTATCGGGGTACTGATGAAGGTCTCAAGCTTTTCTGCTTGCGCGGTGAATTTCGCGATAGTTGCAGGCTCACGGGTCAAATCATTCCCCGGGGGATCGACGTTCGCTGACGATGGACGCTCGGGCCGGTTCGGGAGGGGAGTTGAGTGGGTCCATACGGACGGTGCCTGTGAAGTACGCTTCCGGGCCTTTTATCGAGGGTTGCGAGCCTGCGCGCTTGAGGATCATGATCCGGTCCTATTGATAAATGAACAGGAAATTTTATGGGCCTCACGCTCCACATACACTCTATGCATGTCCTGGAGTAAAGCGACCCATGGAAGCCAACCGATTGGGTGACATCGCTGCATTTGTCTGCGCCGTAAAGGCTGGAAGCTTTACCGCTGCGGCGGCTTCTCTTGGCCTGACCCGGTCGGCGGTGGGGAAAAGTATAGTTCGCCTGGAAAGCCGGATGGGTGCACGGCTTCTCAATCGCACGACGCGCAAACTGAGCCTGACGGACGAGGGGCAGGTCGCCTATGAGCGCTGGCGTCAGATTCTCGAAGATCTGGATGAAGTGGAAGCGACCATGGCCTTGCGTCGTGGGCGGCCCACCGGGACCTTTAAGCTCACGGCACCGCTGTCCTTTGGTCAGCGCCACATTCTGCCGATTCTGGATGCTTATCTGAAGCAGTGGCCTGAACTGCGGGCGGATGTCTGGTTTACCGACCGCTTTGTTGATCTGGTCGAGGAGGGCATCGACATCGCCATACGAATTGGCATGCCCAAAGATGACTCCCAATTATTTACCCGTACCGTGGCTTGGCAGCAATTCGCGACGTGTGCATCGCCTGCTTATCTGGCCCAACGCGGCGTGCCGCAAACGCCCGCTGACCTTGTCGGGCATGACACCATCGCTTTATTCAGTGGGGAGCGGCCGACCGTCTGGCGGTACCAGACACCTGCCGGCCTTCATCTCTACGAACAGCCGGGGCGACTGAACATCGACAGTTCAGAAGCCACGCGAGAAGCGGCGCTGGCAGGCATCGGCCTGATTCATCTGCCGACCTACATTACGGGTAACGACCTGCGCGATGGCACGTTAGTGGAAGTGTTGAAACCCTATCGCGCACCTCCTGATCCCATCAGAGTCGTCTACACCAGCAAGCGTCACCTGTCCCCCCGCGTTCGCAGGTTTATTGACCTGTTGATCGAGCGTTGGGAAACAGGCGTGCCGTGGGAAAGATAGCGATATTGGGGACTCAGCGGACCGTGTAATGGGCGCGAACTGCTGTTTATCCAGACTGAGGAATCAATAAATATGGCAGTCATCGTCACTCACGGGACTGCCATCATGACTACCGCCACCCACTTCTCGCCGCCAGCTCAACCTGCGACTTTACCGACCGCCCATCCTTCGCTTGAGCGCCATCCCGGGTTTCAACGTTTGTTTAAACCGCGGGCGCTCACGATTGGCCTGATTTTGCCCCTCGAAACCCACCCGGGCAGACCGGCGCCGACCATGCGTGATCACGTGGAGATGGCGCAACGCGCCGAAGCGCTGGGCTTTGGTGCCTTGTGGATGCGCGACATACCTTTCTACGACCCGGATTATGGTGATGTGGCGCAGATCTTTGAGCCGCTGGTCTACATCGGTTACCTGGCCGCCGCCACCCGCAGCATTGTCTTGGGCACCACGGGTATTGTGCTGCCAACCCGTGATCCGATGTATCTGGCCAAGCAAGCGACGTCCCTCGATCAACTCAGTGAAGGTCGACTGGTGTTGGGGCTGTCCTCGGGTGATCGATACAGTGATTACCCGATGCTGGGCATCGATTATGAATCCCGTGGTGATCGCTACCGTGATGCTTTTTCGGTGTTTCGAACCCTGATTGAGCAGAGCTTTCCGCGTTTCCGCTCCGAGCGATTCGGTGGCTCACTCGGAAACCTGGACCTGGTGCCGAAAGCGCCGTATGGCCGCGTCCCGTCCATTGCTGTCGGCCAGGCGCAACAGAGCGTTGAATGGTTGGCTCAGCACCTTGATGGCTATCTTGCTGGCGTCCAAAGCCCGGAGCGGTTGGCAGCGTTGGGCGAGAGCTGGCACGCCGCCGTGCAGGAGGCGGAGAACCGCAACGCTTTCAAACCGTTGGGCCTGGGCGGCTATTTCGACCTCAGCGACAACCCGGATCAGCCATTCCAGCGCATCCAGGGTGGCTTCCGGGCAGGGCGCAACGGCCTGCGCAATTACCTGGAGCACGCGCAATCTGCCGGTGTTTCGCATATCGCGCTCAACCCCAAGGTCAGCCGTCAACCCTATGGCGAAATCCTCGACGAACTCGGCGAGTACGTTCTGCCGTACTTCCCGTCACATGCCTGAGATCACGCGGAGGAATCACTCATGTCATCACTTTTCGACTCTTATGACCTCGCGGGTCAGGTACTGCCCAATCGCATCGTCATGGCGCCGATGACCCGCGCTCGCGTCGAGGGCACCGTGCCGTCTGAAGACATGGCGACCTACTACGCCCAGCGCGCCGGAGCCGGCCTGATCATCAGTGAAAGCGCGCAGGTTTCTCCGCAGGGACGTGGCTACCTGTATACCCCGGGGATCCACAGCGCAGCGCAAATTGAAGGCTGGAAGCGCGTGACTGATGCGGTTCATCAAGCCGGGGGACGCATGTTCCTCCAGCTCTGGCATGTGGGGCGCGTCTCGCACTCTTCGCTGTTGGACGGACGCTCGCCTGTCGCGCCTGTGGCCATGCCGGCCAGTCAAACGCTGGTGCATGCTTACGACAGCGACGGCAAGCCTGGGCAAGTTCCGGTGAGTGCGCCCGTGGCGTTGGATGCCGAGGGGATTCGGCAGGTCATTGCAGACTTTCGCCTGGCCTCGGCCAATGCCCTGTCGGCAGGTTTTGACGGCGTCGAAATTCACGCCGGAAACGGGTATCTGTTTGAACAGTTCATCAACGGCGGCTTCAACACACGTGAAGACCGCTACGGTGGTGCACTGATCGCGAATCGCCTGCGATTGCTGCTTGAGACGGTCGATGCGGTGAGTGCGCAGATCGGCAGTGCGAAGGTGGGTGTGCGCGTGTCGCCTTTTGCCCACTTGGCGGACCTGCACCCGTTCGATGGCGAAGAGGCCACTTGGCTCGCTCTGGCCGGAGCACTGTCCCAACGCCAGATTGCCTACATGCATGCGAGCCATCTCGGCACGGCGGACTTTCAAAAAGACTTCCGCGCAGCTTACGACGGCACCTTGATGGTGTCGGGCGGGTTCACCCTTGAAACCGCGCAGCAGGCCATCGAAGAAGGATTAAGCGACCTGGTGGTGTTTGGCCGGCCGTTTATAGCCAACCCCGATCTGGTCAATCGCTTGCGCCATGGCTGGCCACTGGCCGAAGCGGGAAGGGAGGCTTACTACGGCGGGGGAGCGCATGGCTACATCGATTATCCCGCGTACTCGTCGCCAGTCGCAGAAAGTGCCTAGCGGACCCGTCGTGCAGCGCCGGGGCAGGTTGTTCGGCGGCGGTCATGGTCGGGTCCGTTCGAGGGGGCCGGTCAGGTTATCGGGGTACTGATGAAGGCCTCAAGCTTTTCCGCCTGCGCGGTGAATTCGGCGATGCGCGGGAAGCGTGAGGCGTCGACTTGGTCCGGTGTCACCAGGTTGGTGAAGCTCCAGGCGACGGCGAGGGTGATGCCGTCTTGTTCGATCAAGGCACCGTTTGCCAGAGGCTGTTTTTCCAGCTCGCGTTCAAGCGCTGAATAGGCTGCGGCGAGTTGCCCTTCGACGCGCTCAACCCAAGGCTGGTATTGAATTTCGGCGGGGCGCAGGTTGCGTTCGTAGTAAAGCTGCACGGACTTTTCGCACGCCGCCAACCCGAGCCCGATCAGGCGCCATGCGCGCAGTCGTTGCGTGAGGTCGCCGGGCATCAGGCTTTTGCCAGGGCCGGCGAGGGCTTCGAGGTAGTCAATGATCAGGGTCGAGTCGATCAACACTTCGCCGTCGTCCAGCACCAGGGTCGGCGCCTTGACCACGGGGTTGATCTGCTGGAAGTGCTCGAAGTGGCGGAACACCGAAACCGACTCGTGCTCCAGGTCGACGCCCAGGTGTCTGGCGGAAATGGCCACGCGCCGCACGTAGGGCGAATCCAGCATGCCGATCAGTTTCATTGAGCCGCTCCTTCAGGTGTCCATGTCGGGATGGACTACCTTAGTTGAAGTTCGGCGACCTGCAAACGGCCTTGGTTAATCTTCGAAACCGACTTGCTCGTGTATCTCGTCGACCTTCAATTCCAGTCGATAGGCCACGGCGATGAACAGCGCCTGACACAGGCACAACGTCGCGCTCAACGAGCGGAAGGCGAACGAGCTGCCTTCGTTGACCAGCAGCACGGTGTTGGCGCGCTTGGCCAGGGGCGAGAGGTTGCTGTCGGTGATGATCAGGGTTTTCGCCTGGTTGTGCTGGGCGATGCGCAGGCAGTGCTGGGTTTCCTTGCCGTAGGGCGTGAAGCTGATGGCGATGACCAGGTCATTGGCGCGCACGCTGCGCATCTGCTCGCGATAACTGCCGCCGAGGCCGGAGACCAGATGGATGCGCTTGTTGGTGTGTTGCAGGTTGTAGACCAGGTAATCCGCGACGGCGAACGAGCGGCGCACGCCGACCACGTAGATGTTGTCGGCGTTGACCACCAGGTCCACGGCTTTGTCGAAGGCCTGGTCATCGAGTTCCAGCCCCAGCCGTTCGATGCCGGACAGGGTCGCGTCGATGCACTCGCGGGCGAGGTCGCCGCCGCTGGCTTTCTGCGATTTGTTGGCGATCATGCTGCGAATGCGCTGCTGGTAGTTCTGAACCGGCGTGGTTTTGTGCGTGTACGCCTCGCGGAACAGGGCCTGCATTTCGCTGAAACCGCTGAACCCGAAACGCTGGGAGAACCGCACGATGGCCGACGGGTGGACTTCGCACTCGCGGGCGATGTCGCTGATGCGGTCAACCATGATCCGGTCGCTTTGCTGGCTCATGTAGCTGGCGATGCGTTTGAGCTGGCGCGGCAGGCTTTCGTATTCGTTGGTGATCAGCTGCAACAGACGCTCGGCATTGATCGGGGGGCTGGCGAGATCGCTGTCGGGCGTGCTCTCGGTCGTAGCCGGCTGATCGGTGCGGGACATAGGGAATCCTTCTGGCTTGTTCTTATAGGGCTGACTGGTGTGTCGGCCCCTGACAATAGGTTGGCTGTGCGCAGTCTACAGGGTAGGCCGGAATAAAATCTTGAGCTTGCGGCCGGCGTGCGGTTTGCTGAAACGATGCACTGTGTCTGGAATGCTTTTGTAAAAGTTTATTGGAAAAAATATTCCACGTAAAAATTATTTGGAATAATTATTGATTGTTCGGTCCCGGTCGTTTTAGTCTGCATCCCACCAAGAGCGTTCGGCGCCTCCATCGCCCCGAACGCAGGCTGATAAAAATAACAGGAGCCAGCATGGGCCAGACTCGTTTTGCCAGTGGGCGTCAATTGGATCTGATTTGCCTGGGGCGCCTTGGCGTCGACCTCTATGCGCAGCAAGTCGGGGCGCGGCTGGAAGATGTTTCAAGCTTCGCCAAATACCTTGGGGGATCGTCCGCCAACATCGCGTTCGGCACCGCTCGACTGGGCCTGAAATCGGCGATGTTGAGCCGGGTAGGGGACGACCACATGGGGCGGTTCCTCCTGGAATCCCTGGCGCGTGAAGGCTGTGACGTCAGCGGCGTCAAGGTCGATCCGGAACGCTTGACCGCCATGGTCCTGCTCGGTCTCAAGGACCGCGAAACCTTTCCTTTAGTCTTCTACCGCGAAAACTGCGCCGACATGGCGCTGCGGGCCGAGGACATCAGCGAAGCCTTTATTGCCTCCAGCAAAGCCTTGCTGATCACCGGCACCCATTTCTCCACCGACGGCGTCTATAAAGCGAGCATCCAGGCGCTGGATTACGCCGAGAAGCACAACGTCAAACGGGTGCTCGATATCGATTATCGCCCGGTGCTGTGGGGGCTGGCGGGCAAGGCGGACGGGGAAACCCGGTTTGTTGCCGATCAGAACGTCAGCCAGCATGTGCAGAAAATCCTGCCGCGTTTTGACCTGATTGTCGGCACTGAAGAAGAGTTTTTGATTGCGGGCGGTTCCGAGGATTTGCTCACCGCGTTGCGCAATGTTCGGCGTTTGAGCGACGCAACGCTGGTGGTCAAGCTCGGGCCGCAGGGTTGCACGGTGATTCACGGGGTGATTCCGGTGCGGCTTGAAGACGGGGCGATTTACCCCGGCGTCCGGGTGGAAGTGCTCAACGTGTTGGGGGCCGGCGATGCATTCATGTCGGGTTTCCTCAGCGGTTGGCTGGAAGACGCCAGCGATGAGCGCTGCTGCCAGTTGGCCAATGCTTGCGGCGGGCTGGTGGTGTCGCGCCATGCCTGCGCCCCGGCGATGCCGACCCGTGCCGAACTCGATTACCTGTTCAACAGCCCGGTGCCGATTACCCGGCCGGATCAGGACGAAGTGCTGCAGCGTCTGCATCAGGTCAGCGTGCCGCGCAAACAGTGGAGGCAGTTGTTCATTTTTGCCTTTGATCACCGTGGACAACTGGTGGAACTGGCGCACAAGGGCGGTCGCGACCTCAACGCCATCTGCGAACTCAAGCAACTCTTTATCAAAGCCGTGGAACGGGTCGAAGCGGATTTGCGCGAGCAAGGGATCGAAGCGGATGTCGGCTTGTTGGCCGATCAGCGTTTCGGCCAGGACTCGCTGAACGCCGCCACCGGTCGTGGCTGGTGGGTGGCGCGGCCAGTGGAAGTGCAGGGCTCACGGCCGTTGGCCTTCGAACATGGCCGCTCGATCGGCAGCAACCTGATTGCCTGGCCGCAAGAGCAGATCATCAAGTGCCTGGTGCAATTTCATCCTGATGATGAGCCGTTGCTGCGCCTGGAACAGGAAGCGCAGATCAAGGGGTTGTATCAGGCGTCCCAGGTCAGCGGTCATGAACTGCTGCTGGAAATCATCCCGCCCAAGGATCATCCGTCGACCCATCCGGACGTGCTGTATCGCGCGCTGAAACGCCTCTACAACCTGGGGATTTACCCGGCGTGGTGGAAGATCGAAGCGCAGAGTGCCGAGGAGTGGAAGCAGCTTGATGAGTTGATTCAGGAGCGAGATCCGTATTGCCGGGGCGTGGTGTTGCTGGGGCTGAATGCGCCGGCGGCGGCACTGGCCGAAGGGTTTCAGCAAGCGAGCCAGAGCCAGACCTGTCGCGGGTTCGCGGTGGGGAGGACGATCTTCCAGGAACCGAGCCGCGCGTGGCTGGCCGGTGAAATCGATGATGAGGCGCTGATTGCTCAGGTGCAGGGCACCTTCGTCGAACTCATCGACGCCTGGCGCACGGCCCGCGCCTGACGCGACACCGCGTTATCGTTCTTCGCGGGCAAGCCTCGCTCCTACGGGAAGCCGCGTTGATCTGTAGGAGCGAGGCTTGCCCGCGAAGTCGGCCTCAGACTCAACGGAAATTTAGAAAACAACAAAAAGGTGCAGCCATGCCCGCTATCCGAATTGGCATCAACCCGATCTCCTGGAGCAACGACGACTTGCCGTCCCTCGGTGGCGAGACGCCGTTGAGCACCGCGTTGAGCGAAGGCAAGGAGATCGGTTACGAAGGTTTTGAACTCAACGGCAAATTCCCCAAGGATGCCAAAGGCGTCGGTGACGTGCTGCGGCCTTACGATCTGGCGCTGGTGTCCGGTTGGTATTCCAGCCGTCTGGCGCGCCGTTCCGTGGCCGAAGAAATCGACGCCATTGGCAGTCACGTCGAGTTGCTGGCGAAAAACGGCGCCAAGGTGCTGGTTTACGGTGAAGTGGCTGACTCGATTCAGGGTCAGCGCATCCCCTTGGTTGAACGCCCGCGTTTCCACACCGAACAGGCCTGGCAGGAATACGCCGACAAGCTCACCGAACTGGCGCGTTTCACCCTGTCCCAAGGCGTGCGCCTGGCCTATCACCACCACATGGGCGCTTACGTCGAATCCCCGGCCGACATCGACAAATTGATGGCGTTGACCGGCAGCGAAGTCGGTCTGCTGTTTGATTCGGGCCATTGCTACATGGGTGGCGGCGAGCCGTTGCACGTCTTGCGCAAACACATCGAACGCATCTGCCACGTGCATTTCAAGGACGTGCGCAAGCCGGTGGTGCAACTGGCGCGCAACAACCTGTGGAGCTTCCCGGACTGCATCATCAACGGCACCTTCACCGTGCCCGGCGATGGCGACATCGACTTCGCCGCGCTGCTCGATGTGTTGCTGGCCAACGATTACCACGGCTGGCTGGTGGTCGAGGCTGAGCAAGACCCGGCCGTGGCGCCGAGTTACGTCTACGCGAAAAAAGGCTACGACACCTTGCGTGCGTTGCTCGACGAGAGGATTGCGCTATGAGCCTGCTGGTCAAAAGCAATGCCCGTGGCCGGACCATGGTCGAGTTGGGCAAAGGTGAGCTGGAATACGTCGGCTTCGCTGCCTACCGCCTAAGCCTGGGTGAAACCTTGCCGGTGGCGGCGGGCGATAAAGAGCTGTGCCTGGTGCTGCTCAGCGGCCGGGTCAGCATCAACGGTGAAGCGCCGGGGCAGGGCGCCTTCGACTGGGACAACCTCGGCGATCGCCAGTCGGTGTTCGAAGACAAATCGCCGTTCGCCGCTTATTTGCCGCCGGGCAGTCAGGCGCAAGTGGTCGCGTTGAGCGATGTGCAGATCGCCGTCTGCGCCGCACCGGGCTCCGCCGAAAAGGGCCTCGGTCCACGGCTGATCAAACCCGACACCATGAAACGCAGCGTGCGCGGCAAGGGCGCCAACACCCGTTACGTCTGCGACATCCTGCCGGACACCGAGCCCGCCCATTCGCTGCTGGTGGTGGAAGTGCGCACGCCGTCGGGACACTCGTCGAGCTACCCGCCGCACAAGCACGACACCGACGATTTGCCGCACCAGAGCTTTCTCGAAGAAACCTATTACCACCAGATCAACCCGCCCCAGGGTTTCGTGTTCCAGCGCGTCTACACCGACGACCGCAGCATCGATCAAGCCATGGCCGTGGAAAACAGCGATCTCGTGGTCGTGCCCAAGGGTTATCACCCGGTCAGCGTGCCCTACGGCTACGAGTCGTATTACCTGAACGTGATGGCCGGCCCGAAACGGGTCTGGCAGTTCCACAACGATCCGCAGCACAGTTGGCTGCTTGATCTCTGATCTAAAAAGCCTGAATTCCACTATTCGAACGGAGAACAAGAACAATGAGCGACGCCCCGGTCATCGGCCATTACCTCGACGGTCACGTGCAAGACAGCGGTAGCGAGCGGTTCAGCAATGTCTTCAACCCGGCGACCGGCGAGGTGCAAGCGCGTGTCGGGCTGGCCAGTTCGAAGACCGTGGACGATGCCGTTGCCTCGGCCCTGAAAGCATTCCCGGCCTGGTCCGAGCAATCGTCCTTGCGCCGTTCGCGGGTGATGTTCAAGTTCAAGGAGTTGCTCGACCGTCATCACGACGAACTGGCCGAAATCATCAGCCGCGAACACGGCAAGGTGTTCTCCGACGCCAAGGGCGAAGTCACCCGTGGCATCGAGATCGTCGAATACGCCTGTGGCGCGCCGAGCCTGCTGAAAACCGAATTCAGTGACAACATCGGCGGCGGCATCGACAACTGGAACCTGCGCCAGCCGCTGGGCGTGTGCGCCGGTGTCACGCCGTTCAACTTCCCGGTGATGGTGCCACTGTGGATGATCCCACTGGCGCTGGTTACCGGTAACTGCTTCATTCTCAAACCCTCCGAACGCGACCCATCCGCCAGTTTGCTGATGGCTCGTTTGCTGACCGAAGCCGGTTTGCCGGACGGCGTGTTCAACGTGGTTCAGGGCGACAAGACAGCGGTCGATGCGCTGCTGCAACACCCGGACATCGAGGCGATTTCCTTTGTCGGCTCGACGCCGATTGCCGAGTACATCCACCAGCAAGCCACCTCGCGCGGCAAGCGGGTGCAGGCGCTGGGCGGGGCGAAGAATCACATGATCGTCATGCCCGACGCGGATCTGGATCAGGCCGCAGACGCCTTGATCGGCGCGGCTTACGGCTCGGCTGGTGAGCGCTGCATGGCGATCTCGATTGCCGTGGCGGTGGGCGATGTTGCAGACCAACTGATTGCCAAACTGCTGCCGCGCATCGATCAACTCAAGGTCGGCAACGGCATGCAGGGCGACAGTGACATGGGGCCGTTGGTGACGGCCGAACACAAGGCCAAGGTCGAAGGCTTTATCGACCAGGGCGTGGCGCAGGGCGCGCAGCTGATTGTCGATGGTCGTGGGTTCAAGGTGCCGGGGGCGGAGAACGGCTTCTTCGTCGGCGCGACGTTGTTCGATCACGTCACTACCGAGATGAGCATTTATCAGCAGGAAATCTTCGGGCCGGTCTTGGGCATCGTCCGCGTCCCGGATTTCGCCAGTGCCGTGGCGTTGATCAACGCCCACGAATTCGGCAACGGCGTGTCATGTTTCACCAGCGACGGCGGCATCGCCCGAGCGTTTGCACGCACTATCAAGGTCGGCATGGTCGGCATCAACGTGCCGATTCCGGTGCCCATGGCCTGGCACTCCTTTGGCGGCTGGAAACGCTCGCTGTTCGGCGACCATCACGCCTATGGCGAAGAAGGCATCCGTTTCTACAGCCGCTACAAAAGCGTGATGCAACGCTGGCCGGACAGCATCGCCAAGGGCCCTGAATTCAGCATGCCGACAGCCAAGTGATTCACCTGTGCGGAGAATAACAATAATGAGCAAACCCCTGCGTTTCGCCCTGAACCGTATGGTCGCCCCACGTTTGTCCCTGCCCGCGTTCATCGACCTGGCGGTGGCCCTCAAGGCTGACGCCATCGAGATTCGCAATGACCTCAAGGGTGTCGAGATAGAAGACGGCACCGCGCCCGAGCGCGTCCGTGAGTTGTGCGCGGCCCAAGGCATCAGCGTGCTGTCGATCAACGCGCTGTACCCGTTTGATGTGTGGAATGACGAGCGCCGGACGCTGGCCTTGAAACTGGCGGCTTATGCTCGTGATTGCGGCGCGCAGGGGGTGGTCATGTGCCCGCTGAATGATCGCGCGGATACTCGTAGCGAAGCCGAGCGCGCTTCAGGGTTGCGCACCGCCTTGAGTGAACTGGCGCCGATCCTGCGCGATCACGGCATTCTCGGTTTCATCGAGCCGTTGGGTTTCGAAGAATGCTCGCTGCGGCTTAAACGCACGGCGGTGGAAGCGATCAAGGTTGTCGGTGGGCTGGATGTGTTCCGGCTCGTCCACGACACCTTTCACCATCACCTGGCGTGTGAGCAGGAGTTTTTCCCCGAGCTGACAGGGCTGGTGCATATCTCCGGCGTCGAGGATGCCGAGGCACCGCTGGCGACGATCCGCGACGGCCATCGCGTGCTGGTGGGCGAGGGCGACATTCTTGGCAATGCCGCACAGATCGACACCTTGCTCAGCGGCGGTTACAGCGACTACCTGTCATTCGAGCCGTTTGCCGACAGCGTCCATGGCCTGGCCAACATCGAGCAGGCCATTGGAGCAAGCATGAATCACCTGAACAAATCCCAGGCCTGACACCGTATTCGAATTGATGGAGATCAACTGTGGGAGCGAGCCTGCTCGCGATGACGGCGGCACATGCAAAATTAATGTCGCCTGAAACACCGCCATCGCGAGCAGGCTCGCTCCCACAGTGATCGCATTTCACAGCACACACCGGATTCAGCTTCAAAGGAAGGTGCCGCATGACCACAACAAGACTGACCATGGCCCAGGCCCTGGTGAAATTCCTCGATAACCAGTACATCGAGGTCGACGGGGTCCAGAGCAAATTCGTCGCCGGGATCTTTACCATTTTCGGCCACGGCAACGTGTTGGGCCTGGGGCAAGCCCTGGAGCAGGGCAGCGGCGACCTGATCGTCCATCAAGGCCGCAACGAACAAGGCATGGCCCACGCCGCCATCGGTTTCGCCAAGCAACACCTGCGGCGCAAAATCTACGCCTGTACCTCATCCGTCGGCCCAGGCGCTGCGAACATGCTGACCGCCGCCGCGACGGCCACCGCCAACCGCATTCCCTTGCTGCTGTTGCCCGGCGACGTCTACGCCTGCCGCCAGCCAGACCCGGTGTTGCAGCAAATCGAACAGTTCCACGACCTGAGCATCAGCACCAACGACGCATTCAAGGCCGTGAGCAAATACTGGGACCGCATCAACCGCCCCGAGCAGTTGATGACCGCGGCGATCCACGCCATGCGGGTGCTCACCGACCCTGCCGAAACCGGCGCGGTGACCCTGGCCTTGCCGCAAGACGTGCAAGGCGAGGCCTACGACTATCCCGATTACTTCCTGCAAAAACGCGTGCACCGCATCGAACGTCGTCCGGCCACCGATGCGATGCTGGGTGATGCGCTGGCGCTGTTCAAAGGCAAGCGCAAACCGCTGATCATTTGCGGTGGCGGGGTCAAATACTCCGGGGCCAACGCGGCGTTACAGGCGTTTGCCGAGCGCTTCGACATTCCCTTCGCCGAAACCCAGGCCGGCAAGAGCGCGGTGGTGTCCAGCCATCCGCTGAACGTCGGCGGGATTGGCGAAACCGGGTGCCTGGCGGCGAACCTGTTGGCAAAAGACGCCGATCTGATCATCGGTATCGGCACCCGCTACAGCGATTTCACCACCGCGTCGAAATCCCTGTTCCAGCATCCGGACGTGCAGTTTCTCAACCTCAACATCAGCCCGTGCGATGCCCTGAAACTGGATGGCGTGCAACTGCTGGCGGATGCGAAAACCGGTTTGCTGGCGCTGGCCGAAGCGCTGGGCGATTACCGTTCCAGCTGGGGCGATCAACCGCGTCAGGCCAAGGCTCAGTTGGATGAGGAGGTCGATCGTCTCTATCAGATCGAGTACCAGACTCAAGACTTCTCCCCGGAGATCAACGACCACATGGACCCGGCGGTCCTGCGCGAATTCATCGAGCTGACCGGCTCGTGCCTGACCCAGAGCCGCGTGCTCGGCGTGCTCAACGAAACCCTCGCTGATGACGCCGTGATCGTCGCCGCCGCCGGCAGTCTGCCCGGTGACTTGCAGCGCAGCTGGCGCAGCAAGGGCGTGAACACCTATCACGTCGAATACGGTTATTCGTGCATGGGTTACGAGGTCAACGCCGCACTGGGCGTGAAACTCGCCGAGCCGGAGCGCGAGGTCTATGCGCTGGTCGGCGACGGCTCCTACATGATGCTGCACTCGGAGCTGGCGACCTCGATCCAGGAGCGCCGCAAGATCAACGTGGTGCTGCTCGACAACATGACCTTCGGCTGCATCAACAACTTGCAGATGGGCAACGGCATGGACAGCTTCGGCACCGAGTTCCGTTTCCGCAACCCGGACACCGGCAAGCTCGATGGCGGTTTTGTGCCGGTGGATTTCGCCATGAGCGCTGCGGCCTATGGCTGCAAGACTTACAAAGTGAACACCGCTGACGAGCTGAAAGCCGCGCTGGCGGATGCGCGTTTGCAGACCGTGTCGACGCTGATCGACATCAAGGTCCTGCCCAAGACCATGATTCATGGCTACCTGTCGTGGTGGCGGGTCGGTGTGGCGCAAGTCTCCACCAGCGCCCGCACCAACGCGGTGGCCAAGACCCTCAATGAACGACTGGCCAAGGCCCGTCAGTACTGATTGCCCTGAATCGAATAATAAGGAGTCCTTACATGTCATTAAAGTTAGGCGTCATCGGCACCGGGGCCATCGGCCAGGACCACATCCGTCGTTGCAGCCAGACCTTGCTCAACAGCCAAGTGGTCGCCGTCACCGACATCAATTTGCAGCAAGCGGCCAAAGTCGTGTCGGACCTGAATCTGACCGCCGAGGTCTACCCCGACGGCCTGGCACTGATCAACGCGCCAGAAGTCGAAGCGATCCTCGTCACCTCCTGGGGCCCGAGCCACGAAGCGTTTGTGCTGGCGGCGATTGCGGCGGGTAAACCGGTGTTCTGCGAGAAGCCCCTGGCCGTCACCGCCGAAGGCTGTCGCAACATCGTCGAGGCCGAAGTGGCCCACGGCAAGCGCCTGGTGCAGGTCGGTTTCATGCGGCCGTATGACGAAGGCTATCGTGCACTCAAAGCGGTGATCGACAGCGGTCAGATCGGTGAACCGTTGATGCTCCATTGCGCGCACCGCAACCCGACCGTGGGCGAGAACTACAAGACCGACATGGCCATCACCGATACGCTGATTCACGAACTCGACGTGCTGCGCTGGTTGCTCGATGACGATTACGTGTCCGTGCAAGTGGTGTTCCCACGCAAGAGCAGCAAGGCCCTCGCGCATTTGAAAGACCCGCAAATCGTCCTGCTGGAGACTGCCAAGGGCACACGCATCGACGTCGAAGTGTTCGTGAACTGCCAGTACGGCTACGACATCCAGTGCGAAGTAGTGGGGGAGACCGGCATCGCCAAACTGCCGGAGCCTTCGCAGGTTCAACTGCGCAGTGGCGCGAAGTTGTCGAACGCGATTTTGATGGACTGGAAGGATCGCTTCATTGCGGCGTATGACGTGGAGTTGCAGGCCTTCATTGATGGCGTGCGAGCGGGGCAGGTCGGAGGCCCGTCAGCATGGGATGGCTTCGCTGCCGCCGTCGCTGCCGACGCCTGCATCGAAGCACAAAACAGCGGAGCGATCATCAAAGTCACACTCCCTGACCGCCCCCGTTTCTACGGTTGAGCACCGTCCCCTGTGGGAGCGAGCCTGCTCGCGATAGCGCCAGCACATTCAACATTAATGTCGGCTGACACTCCGCTATCGCGAGCAGGCTCGCTCCCACAGGGGGCGTGTATATCCGGCAGCTATTTATAAGGAGAACATTTTCATGCGCATCGGACTTGTCGGTTACGGTCACGGCGGCCGGTTTTTCCATGCTCCGCTGATCAGCAGCCTGCCGGCGGCGACGTTCGTGGGCGTGGTCACCCGTTCCCCGGAACGCCGACAATTGCTGGCGGCCGAACACCCCGGCGTACCGGCCTTCGACAGCATCGGCCAATTGGTCGAAGCCGGGATCGATGTGCTGGTGGTGTCGACGCCGCTCAAGGGGCGCCCGGCGCTGGTGCTCGACGGCATCGAACACGGCGTGGCGGTGGTTAGCGACAAGCCGTTTGCCGCCGATGCGCAGCAAGCGCAAACCCTGATCACCATGGCCGAGCGCCAGGGCGTGCGGCTCAGCGTCTACCAGAACCGTCGCTGGGACTCGGACTTCCTCACCGTGCGCAAACTCATCGAGTCCGGCGCTCTGGGCCGTGTCACCCGTTTCGAGTCGCGGATCGAGCGTTACTCGCCGCAATCGGTGAACAACGGCAGTGGCGGCGGCTTCCTGCGCGATTTGGGCAGCCACCTGGTGGATCAGGCGTTGCTGCTGTTCGGCCCGGTGACCCGGGTGTACGCCGAGCTGGATTACCTGGAAAAAGACCAGGCCTTCGACAACGGCTTCTTTGTGTCCCTGACCCACGCCAACGGAGTGATCTCGCACCTGGGCGGCAGTTGCCTGCAAAACACCCCCGGCCCGCGTTTTCGCGTGACCGGCACTCAAGGTTGTTACAGCGTCGATGGCCTGGACGGGCAGGAAGCTTCAGCGCTCGCCGGGCTATCGCCGAAATCCGAGGGTGAGCGCTGGGGCGGGGAAGAGCATCGCCGCTGGGGCTGGTTTGAACAGGGCGAAGTGCGTGAGCGGGTGCCGTCGGAACGCGGATGCTGGAATCAGTTCTATTTGCAGCTACAAACCGCGTTACAGAGCGGTGGCCCACTGCCTGTCGAAGCCCGTGATGCACTGGCGACCACCCGCGTTCTAGACGCTGCGCGCTTGAGTTTCGAACGGCGTCAGGTCGTGGAATTGAGCCCGTTTGAGAGCCATGGAACAAAATCAGAATAAAATTCTAAAATGAGTTGATATAGAAATAATATTCCAATAAAGTCATTTCCAGCGAACTGCCTCTCGCTCGTTTTCACAGCTTTTCCCGCTTGCCTGCTTACTGAAAATCGTCACGCCTCATCCATAAAACCAACAAGAATGTGGAGAAAGACTTTTCATGAAGACCAAGATCCGTTTTGCCTCACTGGCCTTGTCCCTGATGTTCGCCAGTGGCGCTGCACTCGCCGACATGAAGATCGGCGTCAGCATGTCCCAGTTCGATGACACCTGGCTGACCTACCTGCGCGAATCCATGGACAAGAAAGCCAAGTCCTACCCCGACGGCGTGCAGCTGCAATTCGAAGATGCGCGCAGCGACGTGGTCAAGCAGTTGAGCCAGGTCGAAAGCTTCATCAGCCAGAAAGTCGATGCCATCGTGGTCAACCCGGTGGACACCGCCGCCACCAAAAAAATCACCGAAGCCGCCGTCAAGGCCGGCATCCCGCTGGTCTACGTCAACCGTCGTCCCGATGACCTGAAACTGCCCAAAGGCGTGGTCACTGTGGCCTCCAACGACCTGGAAGCCGGTGAAATGCAGATGCAATACCTGGCCGACAAAATGGGCGGCAAGGGCGACATCGTGATTTTGCTGGGCGACCTCGCGAACAACTCCACCACCAACCGCACCAAGGGCGTGAAAGAGGTGCTGGCCAAATACCCGAACATCAAGATCGAGCAAGAACAGACCGGCACCTGGCTGCGGGATAAAGGCATGACCCTGGTCAACGACTGGCTGACCCAGGGCCGCAAGTTCGATGCAGTGGTGGCCAACAACGACGAAATGGCCATTGGTGCCGCGATGGCCCTGCAACAGGCCGGCGTCGACAAGGGCAGTGTGCTGATCGCGGGTGTCGACGGTACGCCGGACGGCTTGAACGCAATCAAGAAAGGCAGTCTGGCGGTCTCGGTGTTCCAGGATGCGAAAGGTCAGGCCGACGGCTCCATCGACACGGCAGTGAAAATGGCCAAAAACGAGCCGGTTGAACAGGCCGTGTGGGTGCCATACCGTTTGATCACGCCGCAAAACGTCGACACGTTCAAATAGCCCGTCCGCCCCATAACAACAATAAGCACGCAAGGTTGCCACCGCGACCTTGCTGATGGAGTACCTGATCATGTTCGCTTCAGCGACTGCTTCGAGCACCCCGTTGGTGGGTATCCAGCCAACCGCAACACCTGTCGATGAGCCGTACCTGCTGGAGATCATCAACGTCAGCAAGGGTTTTCCCGGTGTGGTGGCGTTGTCGGATGTGCAACTGCGTGTGCGCCCCGGCTCCGTCCTGGCGCTGATGGGCGAGAACGGTGCGGGCAAATCCACCCTGATGAAAATCATCGCCGGCATCTACCAGCCGGACGCCGGCGAGTTGCGCCTTCACGGCCAGCCGGTGGTGTTCGATACGCCGCTGGCCGCGCTGCAGGCCGGGATCGCAATGATCCACCAGGAACTCAACCTGATGCCGCACATGAGCATCGCCGAGAACATCTGGATCGGCCGCGAGCAGCTCAACAGCCTGCACATGATCGACCACCGCGAAATGCACCGCTGCACTGCGAAACTGCTCGAACGCCTGCGGATCAACCTCGACCCGGAGGAGCAGGTCGGCAACCTGAGCATCGCCGAGCGGCAGATGGTCGAGATCGCCAAAGCGGTGTCCTACGACTCCGACATCCTGATCATGGACGAACCGACCTCGGCCATTACCGACAAGGAAGTCGCGCACCTGTTCTCGATCATTGCCGACCTCAAGAGCCAGGGCAAAGGCATCATCTACATCACCCACAAAATGAACGAAGTGTTCGAGATCGCCGATGAAGTAGCGGTGTTCCGCGACGGCGCCTACATCGGCTTGCAACGGGCTGACAGCATGGACGGCGACAGTCTGATTTCGATGATGGTCGGCCGCGAGCTGAGCCAGTTGTTCCCGGTGCGCGAGAAACCGATTGGCGATCTGCTGCTGTCGGTGCGCGACCTCAAGCTCGACGGCATTTTCAAAGGGGTGTCCTTCGACCTGCATGCGGGCGAGATCCTCGGCATCGCCGGGCTGATGGGCTCAGGCCGCACCAACGTTGCCGAAGCGATTTTTGGCATCACTCCGAGCGACGGTGGCGAGATTCGCCTCGACGGCCAGGTGGTGCGCATCAGCGATCCACACATGGCGATCGAGAAGGGCTTCGCCTTGCTGACCGAGGATCGCAAGCTCAGCGGCCTGTTCCCGTGCCTGTCGGTGCTGGAGAACATGGAAATGGCGGTGCTGCCGCATTACGCCGGCCACGGGTTCATCCAGCAGAAAGCCCTGCGGGTCTTGTGCGAAGACATGTGCAAGAAGCTGCGGGTGAAAACCCCGTCGCTTGAGCAGTGCATCGACACCTTGTCCGGCGGCAACCAACAGAAAGCCTTGCTGGCGCGCTGGCTGATGACCAATCCACGCATCCTGATCCTCGACGAACCGACTCGTGGCATCGATGTCGGCGCCAAGGCCGAGATCTACCGGCTGATCTCCTACCTCGCCAGCGAAGGCATGGCGGTGATCATGATTTCCTCGGAGCTGCCGGAAGTGCTCGGCATGAGCGACCGGGTGATGGTCATGCACGAGGGCGACCTGATGGGCACCCTTGACCGCAGCGAAGCGACCCAGGAACGAGTCATGCAACTGGCCTCGGGCATGTCCGTACGCCATTGAGTCAAGGGCAAACAGAGTCCAAGGGTGAGCAGAGTCCAGGGGTGAGCAGAGTCCAGGGATGAGCAGAGTCCAGGGGTGAGCAGAGTCCAGGGGTGAACCGGGATTCTGTGGCGAGGGAGCTTGCTCCCGCTGGGCTGCGAAGCGGCCCCAATGTCTCGAACATACCGTAGAACTGGCGAGCGCTGCGCACTCGAGCGGGAGCAAGCTCCCTCGCCACAGGTATGTAGTCGATGCCGGAATTCATTAGAAGGGTGAATGGTTATGAACGCGATACTGGAAAACAAGCCAGCAACGGCACCGGTCAAGAGTCGTCGGCGCTTTCCGACCGAGTTGAGTATCTTCCTGGTGCTGATTGGCATCGGCCTGGTCTTCGAAGTCTTTGGCTGGATCGTGCGCGACCAGAGCTTCCTGATGAACTCCCAGCGCCTGGTGCTGATGATCCTGCAAGTGTCGATCATCGGCCTGCTGGCGATTGGCGTGACCCAGGTGATCATCACCACCGGGATCGACCTGTCCTCCGGTTCGGTGCTGGCGCTGTCAGCGATGATCGCTGCGAGTCTGGCCCAGACCTCGGATTTCGCCCGGGCGGTGTTTCCGTCGCTGACCGACTTGCCCGTATGGATTCCAGTGATCGCCGGGCTCGGCGTCGGGCTGCTGGCGGGCGCGATAAACGGCAGCATCATTGCCATCACCGGGATTCCGCCGTTCATTGCCACCCTCGGCATGATGGTCTCGGCGCGTGGCCTGGCGCGTTATTACACCGAAGGCCAGCCGGTGAGCATGCTCTCGGATTCCTACACGGCCATCGGTCATGGCGCCATGCCGGTGATCATTTTCCTGGTGGTGGCGGTGATCTTTCACATCGCCCTGCGCTACACCAAGTACGGCAAGTACACCTACGCCATCGGCGGCAACATGCAGGCGGCGCGCACTTCGGGGATCAACGTCAAGCGTCATCTGGTGATCGTCTACAGTATCGCCGGGTTGCTGGCGGGCCTGGCGGGCGTGGTGGCTTCGGCGCGTGCCGCGACCGGGCAGGCGGGGATGGGCATGTCTTATGAGCTGGACGCGATTGCCGCGGCGGTCATTGGCGGCACCAGCCTGGCCGGTGGCGTCGGGCGCATTACCGGCACCGTGATCGGTGCCTTGATTCTCGGAGTGATGGCCAGTGGGTTTACCTTTGTCGGTGTTGATGCGTATATTCAGGACATCATCAAGGGACTGATTATTGTGGTGGCGGTGGTGATCGACCAATACCGCAACAAGCGTAAACTCAAGCGCTGAGTCGTAGAACCGACAGCCAATGCGCCACGCCTGACCCGCGTGGCGCAACCATTTGTCTTCTCTATACAGCCGCTCGATTGAATTTCTTGCTATAAACGCACTCCGATAACCACCGCAGAGGCTGCCATAGAGCACTTTCCGGGCTTTGTCGGACAAATTCGCTGTCTTTTCAGTTGCTGAGGCCTCAAGTCGGCCTTAGACTGCCGGCCCTCGTAAATTGAGTGCCGGGTGGCGCTTGGAATAAACGGCGCCTTTCCGATGGCCAGACCTGGTCCACCGGAACGCTCCCTAATTCGCCTTAATGCACGTTTTTTTATAGAGATATCAATGACAAAGGACAAGTTGCTGGCCATGCCGGCGGATGACTACATGAATGCCGAGCAACATGCTTTTTTCTATGAGCTGTTGCAGAACATGAAAGTCGAAACCCATGAGCGCATCGAACAGAACCGCATCGCCATCGAGAGCCTGGACACTCCAGCCGATCCGGCCGACGCTGCTTCTGTCGAAGAAGAGCGCACCTGGCTGGTGAACGCGATCGATCGCGACCAGCGCATGCTGCCTCAGTTGGAACAGGCTCTGGAACGCATCAAAGAAGACAGCTTCGGCTGGTGCGATGACAGCGGCGAGGCCATCGGCCTGAAACGCCTGCTGATCAGCCCGACCACCAAGTACTGCATCGAAGCTCAAGAGCGTCACGAACAGATCGACAAGCACCAGCGTCAGGCCTGATTTCGTAGCGCCCCGCATCGCGGGCAAGCCCGCTCCCACGGTTCACGATGAACCTGCAGGAGCGAGGCTTGCCCGCGATGCTTTTTGCCGTCTGCGAAAACCCCAGGCACTTCTATTGATCTGCTGCAACGCCCACTACTAATGGACCATAGATAATGGCCTTGTGGTGGCGTTTAATGCATGCACAACAATTAGAAGAGCCTTGGGGTGACGAAGATGACGAGAGACGGATCTCTGGTTGCGGCAGTGCCTGCACCAGTGTTTTTGCCGAAAAACCTTTGGCTGACGCCAACCCTGCAAAGCATCGCCCTGATGCTCTTGCTGTGCGGCATGGCGTTGGGTGGCTGGTCGCTTTACCTTTGCCTGCCACTGGCGGTGCTGGTGATCTGGCTGCCTCGCCTGCGCTCGCGCGCCACGCCCGAAGCAGCGCCCGCCGACGGCGCCAGCGCCATCGCCGAGTTGACTCGCGATCTTTCCTACACCACCAGTCATAACGCTTTGTCGGCCGCAGGCGTGGCCTTTTCGGTCAAGCAACTGGCGGACAAACTGCAATCGCAACTCGACGCGGCGGCGCAAATCGTCAGCAACGCCGAAGTGATGATCGGGACCGAACAAGCCACGTCGAAACTCAGCCGCGAAGCCCTCAGTGCCGCCAGCGAAGCTCATCAGAGCAGCGCAGCAGGGCGCACGGAACTGATCGAGTCCATCAGCCGTATGCATCAGCTCAGTCAGCGCGCCAATAACAGCCGTGAACTGATCGAAGCCCTGAGCCTGCGCAGCGACGATATTCAACGGGTCACCCTGGTGATTCAGTCCATCGCCAGTCAGACCAACCTGCTGGCCTTGAACGCCGCGATTGAAGCGGCTCGGGCCGGGGAACATGGTCGCGGGTTCGCGGTGGTGGCGGATGAGGTTCGCGGACTGGCGGCGCGCACGGCGACGGCGACTGGCGAAGTCGGGGAGATGGTCGCCGATATCCAGCAACGCACGGCGCAGGTGGTGGAGCAGATCCGCCAACTGTCCAGCGACCTCGACATCGGCGTCAAGCAGGTCGAGCACACCGGCCAGCACCTGGAAAACATCGCGCGCCTGGCTGCCGGCGTCGAGCATCAGGTCGGGGAAATCGCCAAGGGGGCGGACACCAACCGCGAACAACTCGACAGCCTGTTCCATGCCATTGAACAGATGCGCAGCGACCTGGCGATCAGCGACCAACAGACCCAGCGCCTGGCCCAGGCTGCGGTGCAAATGGAAGGCCAGGCCGAAACCATCAGCGAGCGTCTGGCCGAAGTCGGGCTGGATGACTACCACCAACGCATCTATGACCTGGCCCGCGAAGGCGCCAGCCAGATTGCCGCGCGCTTCGAAGCGGATATTGATCAGGGCCGTGTCAGCCTCGATGATCTGTTTGATCGCAATTACCAGGCGATCCCCAACACCAGTCCGGCCAAGTTTCAGACGCGTTTTGATCGTTACACCGATCAGGTCTTGCCCGCCATCCAGGAACCGTTGCTGCCGCGCCATGAAGGCCTGGTGTTTGCCATCGCCTGTACGCAGCAGGGTTACGTGCCCACCCATAACAAAATCTTCAGCCAACCGCTGACCGGCGATGCGCAGGTCGATACGGTCCAAAACCGCACCAAGCGCAAATTTGCCGACCGCACCGGCATCCGCTGTGGCAGCCATCAACAGCCGGTGTTGTTGCAGACTTACACCCGCGACACAGGCGAACTGATGCACGACCTTTCGGTGCCGATCATGCTCAAGGGGCGGCATTGGGGTGGGTTGCGGTTGGGGTACAAACCGCAGAGTCCTCGCTAGATGCTCAACATGATAACCGGTGAGCAAGCCTGAAACTCAACTGTGGCGAGGGAGCTTGCTCCCGCTGGGCTGCATAGCGGCCCCAAGATGGGCCTGCTGCGCAGTCCAACGGGAGCAAGCTCCCTCGCCACAGGTTTATCGCTGACGGAAGACAGGCGGGCTAGTGAATCTGATGCATGCGCAAGTTCAGGTCGTCGACCACCCGCGCCCAATCGGCGTCTTCACGCAATCGTTCTTTGAGGAAGCCGGCTTGTTGCGGCGTCCAGAACTCCGCATCGATGAGTTTCTTGTCGTCGGCCAAAGGTGAATGGCTGGCGATGAATTCATCGATGGCTTTCTGACTGGAGTCCAGACCGAGCTGGTCGAACAAACCTTTCAAGTCGTGTATAGGTGAATCCATCTTCATCTCCTTGCGGGTCGCGATCTGAGGTGCGGCTTCATGGCATCTGAGCGGGCCGCGCTTCAGGAGTTCGATTGCGATGTGGGGAAGCAGGAGAGAGCATAGACGGCAAATCCGACGATCAGGCTTTCAATGCACCTTCATCGACAGCCGTTTTCAGAGCCTGGGCAGCTTCTTTGGCGGCTATGGCAGCGACGTCCGAGGTCTTGAACCAGCGATCCTTCTCGACTTGGTGATACGTCACCGTGGTCAGCGGTGGTTTGGCACGCATGACAATGACTGCCTGGAATTCGCCTTCGACCTCTCTGGCTTCGCCCCGGATAAAAAATTCACCGATATCAAATTCCGTCACGTAGCTGCCTTCCCTTGGAAATATATTGTTGTGTTGAATGCCGTCCGTCCTGGGGACGAATTTCATTGGTCGGGCAGTATGGCAGTAGTTGCCTGCCGGCGGCTGAGTTAAGTCGCCGGCATGACGAAACGTCTATAGGCATGAAGGCAGGCGAACGCGTCAGATGCGAGACTCAAGTGAGCGGGCAAGTGCGCAGGCTTCGTTATGGCAGCCACGGAAACCTCTTACACGACCCGTAGAAATTTCCTTGATATGGAAGAAGGCATTACCGGCCAGCACCACCTGAAAGCGTGGCAGCAGCAGGCTTTCAGGCTGCAATTCATGCGGCTGGAACACCGCCGGGTGCAACGGGGCGTAATTGTTTGCGCGCGTTGTCTGGGGGGAAGCGAAGTGAGTCATGGTGCACATGTGAAGTCCTTTTCATTGTTTTACCGACGTGTGTACATCGTTTTGGGTAGTCTCGGTGAGCATCGCTGCTCTAGAATCACCCGCACTGGTTAGCGAACGGTGTTCATCTAAAGCAATTTTTTATTTGCGATATGTCGGAAAAGTGCTTTTTTTAAAGAGTTTTTTCCCTAAAGTTGGTAATCCGGTTTCCTCTGGCTGTGAGAAGGGCTTTTTCCTTCAACATCTGACGACTTTCACAGAGGACGGCGCGAGTGATATTCCAGTAATCTCACTGACCTCGCGAGGCATGAGCGCTCTGCTCGGCTCAGGATTTCAACCCGGGTCTTACGGCAACACTTCGGCATGGCCGCTTTTTTCTGCTGTGCGCTTTTTCTGCGTGCGGCATCATTTTCAGATGTGGGGATGTTTCCTTGGCAGTAAGTAATCTCGATATGCATGCTTTGTTCGTGCTGGGTGATTTGCGCGCAAAGCTGGTTAAACAGTTTCAGTCACGTTTCGTTTACATCACCGAACAGAACGCTGAAGGCATTTACATTGCCGAGATCGACACCGAAGAGGCGCTGGTGGTCGACGACAAGCCAGGGCTGAAGCTCAAGGTCGGCGATCATTTCAGCGCTTCGGTTCTGCCCAGTCGTGAAGGCGGTAAGCTCGACATCAAGTTCCGTGAAATCAAACTGACGGTTTACGGGCTGGGCGATTACGCCTTTGTCACCACCGCGGAGGGTCACGCGATCGTGTTCAAGGAAGGCCATAGCGTGGTGATGGTCTTCGCCGCGCACCAGCAGCTGCAGGAAGGCCTGACCAAAACCCTGAAAGCCGTGACCGCCAAAGCCGCGAAGTGGCGCAAAGGCGAACTGATCACGTTCAAGGCCAGCGAGTAATGACCCTGACCCGCGCCGACTTCCACGAACAGAACCAGGCCAGTGCGCACCTCGAAGCCCGACGGCTGTTCGAGCACAAGGCTGTTCTGCAGGGAGCCTGGCTGACGTGGGTGGCGTCACAGATTTACACGCTGCGCCCGGCGGCTTACGCCAGCATGGTCAGAAGAGAGCTGGCAGGCTTGCAGGAAACTTCCGAAAATTAAATCGCCCCTCTCGAAAGCAGGAACCTCTACTACAGTCAGTTGACTGAGTATTCAGAGGCTTGCGGTCTTCTGTCAGGCCATCCTGCTATTTGCTGTGAACAGCACGAGGTGCAAAAGCATGAAAGGATTTCGACGGTTGTTGGTTGGTGCACTGGCCGCATTGGGTGTATTGAGTTCACCCATTCCGGTATCCGCTGCCCAGGCGCCGATCCATTTTGCCGACCTGAACTGGGAAAGTGGCAGCCTGATCACCGACATCCTGCGGATCATCGTCGAGAAGGGCTACGGCCTGCCGACCGACACCTTGCCCGGGACCACCATTACCCTGGAAACCGCCTTGGCCAACAATGACATTCAGGTCATTGGCGAAGAGTGGGCCGGTCGCAGCCCGGTCTGGGTCAAGGCTGAAGCCGAGGGCAAGGTCGTGAGCCTGGGCGACACGGTCAAGGGTGCCACTGAAGGCTGGTGGGTGCCGGAATACGTGATCAAGGGCGACCCGGCCAAGGGCATCAAGCCACTGGCGCCAGATCTGCGCAGTGTCAGCGACCTGCCCAAGTACAAGGATGTGTTCAGCGATCCGGAAAGCCCGGGCAAGGGACGCTTCCTCAACAGTCCGATTGGCTGGACATCGGAAGTGGTGAACAAGCAGAAACTCACGGCTTATGGCCTGAACGACAGCTATGTGAATTTCCGCAGCGGTTCCGGGGCGGCGCTGGATGCAGAGATCAGTTCGTCGATCCGTCGTGGCAAGCCTGTGCTGTTTTATTACTGGTCACCGACGCCGTTGCTTGGGCGCTTCAAGCTGATTCAGCTGGAGGAACCGCCCTTTGATGCCGAAGCCTGGAAAACCCTGACGGACGCTGATAATCCTAATCCGAAACCGACTCGCTCGCTGGCCTCGAAGCTGTCGATTGGCGTGTCCACACCTTTTCAAAAGCAGTATCCGCAGATTGCCGATTTCTTCAGCAAGGTCGATTTTCCGATCGCCCCCTTGAACAAGGCACTGGCCCAAATGAGCGAAAAACATACCCCGCCACGGCAAGCGGCGGAGGCGTTCATGAAGGCGCACCCAGAGGTATGGCAGGCGTGGGTGCCGAAGGATGTGGCGGATAAAGTCTCCGCCAGTCTCCAGTGACTATTGTGGTGAGGGAGCAAGCTCCCTCGCCACAAGACATGTGCAGGGTTAAAAACGCGTTTGCACCGCAAGCTCAAACGTACGCGGTGTTCCGAGGTAATACGCCGGCGATACATGCGCAAACTCGGCATACACCTCATTGGTCAGATTTCGCACTCGGCCGGTGACGGTGGTATGGCGGTCGACCTCGTAACGGAGAAACGTGCCGTAGAGCGTGTACGACGGCACCGTCATGGTGTTGGCGCTGTCGGCAAACACTGAGGCCACATAGCGCGCATCGACACCCCCTTGCCACTGCGGTGCGAAGTCATAGGTCAGCCACACATTGCCGACCCGGTCCGGCACATTGGTCGGCGTGTTGCCCTTGCGTGATACCACCACGCCCGCCGCATTTTTCTCGGTGAACGCGTCGTACTGTGCGTCAACCCACGCGAAGTTGCCCTCGGCCAACAGCTTGTCGGTGATTTGCAACGAACTGGCCAATTCAATCCCCTTCGACGTCTGCTGACCCACTGGAATGCTGAGGGTCGGGTCCAGCGGATCGGTCACTGCGAAATCCTTGCGCTCAATCGTGTACGCCGCCACCGTTGCCGAACCGCGCCCGTCCAGATAATCGAACTTGCTGCCGACTTCCCATTGCTTGCCGGTGGACACGTCGAAATCCTGCGTGCCGTTGGGTTGTTCGGCAGCGGTGCTGTATTGCACGTAGACGTTGGCGGAGGGAATGAACTGGTAGGTCAGGCCGAGCCTTCCCGTCACCGGCTCCCAGCTGCGTTTCAAATGGCGGGGATTGCTGGCGGTCACTTGCCGGTGATTGGTCACGTTCAGGTCGATATCGTCGTAACGCAGGCCGGTCAGCAACGCCAGTTTGTCGGTCAACGCCAGGCGGTTTTCGGCGAACAGGGCTTTGGTGGTGACCTCGTTGGTCTTGTCGCTGACAAATCCCGGTCGGGTGCCGGGAATGTCGTAGAAGTGCCCCGGCTGGAAGTTATTCGGGTCAACGGTGCTTGCGCCTTTGACGTTCAACGGCGAGTTGGTGGTCTGGTTGACCTTGTACTCGAAACCGCCAGACCAGGTGGTCTCCAGACCCAATAGCGTGTTGTCGTGGCGCAGTTCGAACTGGTTGCCGTTCTGTTCGCCCTGATGCCGGACCTGATACGCCGTGGAGCGATTCACCGCGCTGTTGTCGGCGTTGTACTGATAGGTTTCCAGGTTGCGGTAATCGCGCTGGCTGTCGAGGTGGTAAAGCGTGTTGCGCAGGGTGGTGCTGTCGGTGATCCGGTAGTCGATGATCGAGCGAGCCCAGATCGTGCGCTGCTCGTAACGCCCGTCTTCAACGTTGTAATTGTTGAAACGATTGTGTTTGTCGATTTTCAGCTCGCCCGCCTTGGGATTGAGCACGGGTGTGCCCCAGTAAGGACTGTCTTCGTGTTCGTCCTGGTATTCCAGCGCGAGGGTGTGGGACAGGTTGGGCGTCAGGTCGCTGAGCAGCGAAAACGCGACACTCCAGGCATCGCGCTCCTGGCGGTCGATGTAGCCATTGCCGGTGTTGTGGCTGACGTCGAGGCGCGCGTAGTGCTGCACATCATCCCCGGCCTCGCTGAGTGCGTGGTTAAGACCGAACGCGGTCTCGGTCGTGTCATAAGTCCCGTAACCGGCACGACCTTCGACCGCTTGCTCTTCTCGGGTCGCAAGTTTGGTCACGTAGTTCAATGAGCCACCCACGGAGCCGGCGCCATTGATCAGCGACGACGGGCCACCCACCAGTTCGACCCGATCGTATATCCATGCATCCACTGGCCGGGCGAGGCCGCCAGAGATGTTGATGCCATTGAACATCTGTGTGATCTGACCGCTGGTGAAACCGCGGTAGGAAATGAACCCGCCGAAACCCGGCGGTGCGCTGGCGTTGACACCCGGCAAGGTGTTGGCGGCGTCCTGGAAGTTTTGCGCGCCGTGGCGCTCGATGTCGTGGCGGTTGGCGATGGCGACTGATGCCGGGGTTTCCCGCACGCTCAGGCCCAGACGCGAGGCCATGCCGCTGGACTGATCGAGGCTCAGCCCTGGCTCGGTCGTCGCTTCGCCATCAATGGTAATCGGTGCGAGGTCGACGGTGGATTGCGCCCATGCGTTAACAGACAGGCAGCCGCACAGGCTGGCCAGCAAAGGGCTTACTAACAAAGCAGCATGTTTCATCGATGAATCCTGAATTCCTGGCTAAGAAACAGCGCACGGGCGAACGCCACGCGTTGGCGCAGTGGGCTGATCGGGAAAGGCGAAGAAATTCAGGCGACAGGCGGAGCGCGAGGATTGGCCGAGGGCCAGGTGAAACGGGCGGGGAGGTCAGCGTTGGCGATGACAGCCAGAGGCGGGCTGTGCTGCTCCGGGAGTATCGCCAGGGTCAGGCTGGAGTTGAGCGCCGGGCCCATGCCGCCGGTGGAACACAGCGGGCAACCAAAGGCTTTGGACAGGGTCGGCAGGTTGTCGTCCGAGGAGTTCGAGGAAACTGGCGCCTGAGTCGCCGGATCAACCGAACAGAACGGGCCGCCGATGCCGTTGAGCTGCATCCCGACCATTTGCCCGTGTCCGATACTGCAGGCGAACACATTGAACAGGACGCAGCAATAAAGCATCCATGCCATCAATGTGCGATCAGTTCGGGCGAGTTTCATGGAGCGGCACTTTATCATCGTCGATGACGAATACCCTTACAAAATCGTTCAATGAAGTTCATCCTGCTGCGACATTTCACGCTGGATGTCTGAACATGAGCCTATTGATCGCGCAATGGATGGCTGCCATCTTCCTGTTGATCAGCCTGATCCACCTGTACTGGGCGGCAGGCGGCAAGTTAGGTAGCGAGGCGGCGGTCCCGCGAATATCGCCAGAAGGGGGCGGGGAATCCAGGCCGGCGTTCAAGCCGTCGGGGTTTGCCACGTTGCTGGTCGCGGTGGGATTGCTGTTGATCGCGATGCTGGTATGCCTGCGGGTCGGCCTGTATTTGCCGACGGTGCATCACTGGTCGCTGCAATGGGTAATCAGCGCCATTGCGATGCTGATGTTTGCCCGGGCAATCGGCGATTCGAATCTGGTCGGGTTTTTCAAGCAGGTCAAGGATTCGAAGTTTGCCCGACTCGACACCTGGGCTTATTCGCCGCTGTGTGTGGTGTTGGGGGCCGGGTTGTTGGCTGTTGCCTGGATCTGAAAAGCTTCGCGGGCAAGCCTCGCTCCTACAGGTTTTGGGTCGATCACACGTTGGTGATTTCCCACGATCCTGTAGGAGCGAGGCTTGCCCGCGAAGAGGCCCTGACATCCAACACAAATCTTCCGAACTAACTCCCGCTTTCTGTGCGCCGACTACTCACCTCAGCCGGCACATCATCCCCCGCCATGCGCTTGCGAAACAGCGCCGCCCGCGCCAGCAGCAATGTGGTCACCGGCACCGTAATCGACAACAGGATCGGAATCAGCCAGGCATGCAGCACCGGCCCGGACTTTAGCGCCGAAAAATATATGATCGAGGCCAGCGCCACACACCACGCCCCCAAGGTCGAGGCCAGTGCCGGCGGGTGCATACGCTGGAAGTAATCCTTCATCCGCACCAGGCCAATGGCGCCGATCAGCGCAAACAGACTGCCGAGCACCAGCAGGATCGCCACGGGTATTTCAACCCACAGAGACAGTTCCGCGTTCATTCGATCACCTCGCCACGCAGCAGGAATTTGGCCAGGGCAAACGAGCCGACGAAGCCGAACAGGGCGATCAGCAGCGCCGCCTCGAAGTAAGTGTCACTGGCATACCGAATGCCAAGCGCCAGCATCATCAGCATCGCGATGATGTACAGGTAGTCCAGTGCCAGAACCCGGTCCTGGGCCGACGGGCCTTTGAACAGGCGAATCAGGGTCAGGATCATCGCCAGCGAAAAGATGAACAGGCTCAGCAGGATCGCGTTCGACAGCAATTCGCTCATTCGAAGATCTCCATCAAGGGGCGCTCGTAGGTCGCCTTGAAGTGTTCGATAAACAGCGTTTCATCCTCCAGATCGAACACGTGCAGCAACAGAATGCTGCGGTCCAGCGCCAGTTCCGACCAGACCGTCCCGGGGACCACCGTGCAGATCATCGACAGTGCCGCGAGGCCGTTGGCATCGCGCAAGTCCAGCGGGACCTTGATGAAGCGCGAGCGCGGTGGACGGCGACCGGCATTGAGCACGCCCCAGGCCACGACGAGGTTGGACACCAGCACGTCACGACCGACCAGGAAGAACAAACGCAGGATCACCCCCGGTCGACGAATGCGGATCGGCAGCGGCCGCAGCTTGCGCATCATCAGCGGCGCGCAGAACCCCAGCACCGCGCCCAGCAACAGGTTGCCGGGGCTTATCGACAGGTTCAGCACCAGCCACAACAGCCACAATGCCAGGGACAACCAGGGTGCCGGAAACAGACGCTTCATGGCTGCACCTCCAGCATCGCCGCCCTGGCTTCCGGGCTCGGCACCACACGCGTGCCCAGTACCGCCATCACGTATTGCTGCGGATTGTTCAAGGCATCAGCGGCCGCCTGGGTGTAGCGCATCAGGGGTTCGGCCTTGAAGGTCAGCGCAACACTCAGCCCCAGCAGGACGATGATCGGCACGCACTCGAAGCGTCGCAGCAACGGTGATGGCCGTTCTTCGGGTGTCCAGAAACGCTGGATGCCCAGCCGCGAGAAGGCAATCAACGACGCCAGCCCGGACAGGATCAGCAACGCCAGCAAGCCCCACGCCGCGTTCGATATCGGCACATCGGTGCTATTGCCCAACCCCGACGGGTTGAGCAGGGCACTCAACAGGCTGAGTTTGCCGATAAACCCGGACAACGGCGGCATGCCGATAATCAGCAGCGAGCAGGCAATGAAGCTCAAGCCGAGGAAGGCCATGGTCCAGGGAATCACCTGGCCGACCACGGCTTTCTGTTCGTCATCGAGGTTGATGCCTTTGGGCGGTTGCAGGGATTCCATCGGCCGTGGAAGCAGGTCGCCGTCGTCGAACAGCGGCATTTCATTGGCCGAACGGGAGCGCTCGATCAGCTCGGCCAACAGGAACAACGCGCTCAATGCCAGGGTCGAGCTGACCAGATAGAACAGCGCCGCGCCGATCAGGTTCGGCTGGGCAAAGCCGATGGCCGACAGCAGAATCCCCGCCGACACCAGAATGCTCAGACTGGCCATGCGTTCCAGTCGTTGTGCGGCGAGGATTGCCACGCCGGCACAGACGATGGTCGCCATGCCGCCGTAAATCAGCCAGTCGCCACCAAAGTACGCCGACGCCCCGGCCTGGCCGGAGAACAACAAGGTCCACAAGCGCAGCAAGGTGTAGACGCCGACCTTGGTCATGATCGCGAACATCGCCGCCACCGGTGCGCTGGCGGCGGAATAGGCCGGCACCAGCCAGAAGTTCAGCGGCCACATCCCTGCCTTGGCCAGGAACGCCACCGCGAGAATCCCCGCGCCGGCGTGCAGCAGGCCGCGATCGGCTTCCGGCACCAGCGGGATTTTCAGCGCCAGGTCGGCCATGTTCAGCGTGCCGGTGACGCCATAAATCAGCGCCGCGCCAATCAGGAACAGCGACGACGCCAGCAGGTTGATCGAGATGTAATGCAAGCCCGAGGACACCCGCGCCCGGCCCGAACCGTGGAGCATCAGGCCGTAGGAGGCCGCCAGCAGCACTTCGAAAAACACGAACAGGTTGAACAGATCCGCCGTCAGGAACGCGCCGTAAAGGCCCATCATCTGAATCTGGAACAGTGCGTGGAAACTCGAACCGGCGCCGTCCCAACGGGCCATGGCGAACAGCAAGGCACTGACGCCGATGATCCCGGTCAGCACCAGCATCAACGCCGACAGGCGATCGACCACCAGCACGATTCCGAACGGCACCTGCCAGTTGCCCGGCAGGTAGACGCCGATCGAACCGGGCACACCAGTGGTTTGCGTCCATTGCAGCAACAGCACGGAAATCCCCAGGCCCAGCAGGCTGGAGAACAGGTTGATCTTGGCTTTCAACGGGCGGTGTTTCTCGCCGAGCATCAGCATGAGGGCGGCGGTCAGCAGCGGCAGCAGAATCGGTGCGGCGATCAGGTGCGTCATCGCATTCATTCTTTAGGCTCCCGGCCATCGACGTGGTCGGTTCCGGTCAAGCCACGCGAGGCCAGCAACACCACCAGAAACAGCGCGGTCATGGCGAAGCTGATCACGATGGCGGTCAGCACCAGCGCTTGCGGCAAGGGGTCGGTGTAATGCAGCAAGTCCTGGGGCACGCCGTCCTTGATGATCGGCTCCTTGCCGATGAACAAGCTGCCCATGCTGAAGATGAACAGGTTGACGCCGTAGGACAGCAGGCACAGGCCCATCACCACCTGAAACGTCCGTGGCCGCAGGATCAGCCAGACGCCGGACGCGGCGAGCACGCCGATGGCGATTGCGATGACTTCTTCCATCAGACGGCTCCTTTGGTGGCGACGGATCTGGGCAGGGCAGCGGTCTTGTGACCCCGGACCGATTGGTGAGCGATGGCGGTGAGGATCAACAGCGTCGACCCGACCACCACCGCGTACACGCCGATATCAAAGAACAGCGCACTGGCGATGTGAATGTCGCCCAGCACCGGCAGTTCAAAATGCCAGGTGTGGGTGGTCAGGAACGGATACCCGACTGCCATCGCGCCGAGCCCGGTGATCGTGGCGAACAACAGGCCGGTGCCCATCCAGCGCAGCGGTCGCAGGCTCATTTGTGCTTCGACCCACTGGGTGCCGGCAACCATGTATTGCAGGATGAAGGCGACCGACATCACCAGCCCGGCGACAAAGCCGCCACCCGGTTGATTGTGTCCGCGCATGAACAGGTAGAAGGACACCACCACGGCAATCGGCAGCAGCAGGCGCACCAGCACCGCCGGGACCATCATGAAACCGAGCGCGGTGTCGCTGGCATGGCGCGGGTTGACCAGATCGGTGACGACGTCGGGCGCCAGCAGGCGTTGCTGAGCCGGCAATTGCAGGCTTTCTTTCGGCGGGCGGAAGCGGCGCAGCAGGGCGAAGACGGTCAGGGCCACGGCGGCCAGCACAGTTATTTCACCGAGGGTATCGAAACCACGGAAGTCCACCAGCATCACGTTGACCACGTTGCTGCCGCCGCCTTCGGGTAGAGCGCGACTGAGGTAGAACGAGGAAATATGGTTGGGCGTCTGGCGCGTCAGCATCGCGTAGGCCAGCAACGCCATGCCGCCACCGACGACACTCGACAGCAGCAAGTCGCGGATCCGGCGGATGCGCGCCTTGCGCAGGGTGCTCGGCAGGGGCGACACCTCTTCGATCCGCCGTGGCAACCAGCGCAGACCGAGGAGGATCAGCACCGTAGTCACCACTTCCACGACCAGTTGCGTCAATGCCAGGTCCGGGGCCGAGAACCAGACAAAGGTGACGCAGGTCATCAAGCCGCAGACGCTGACCATGGTCAGGGCCGCGAGCCGGTGATACTTGGCCTGCCACGCCGCGCCGAGGGCACAGGCAATCGCCAGCAGCCACAAGGTCACGAACACGATCGAGCCCGGAATCTTCGGCCGGTCACCCCAGCTCAGGCTGCTGTGCAGCATCGGAATCAATCCGGCGAACACCGCCGCGAGGACCACCAGGAACAATTGCGTTTGCAGACGCTTGGTGCTGATTCGCCGCTCCAGCCGACGGGCCAGGCGCATCATGACCACCAGGCTGCGTTCGAACAGGCGCTTGCCGTTGAAACGCCCAATGATCGGCGGGTATTTGAAACGCCCGCGCTTGAGCTGATTGCGCAGCAGCAGGTAGAGCACGATGCCGCAGGACATGGCGATCAGGCTCATGATCATCGGCGCGTTCCAGCCGTGCCAGATCGCCAGGCTGTACTCCGGCAAGGTGCCGCCCACCACCGGCAGGGCCGCAGCGGACAGCAACGGGCCGACCACTTGCGCCGGGAAAATCCCCACGACCAGACAGGCGAACACCAGCAACTCCACCGGCGCGCGCATCCAGCGTGGCGGTTCGTGCGGGGTGTGGGGCAGGTCGGTGGCGGTCGGGCCGAAGAACACGTCAACGGTGAAGCGCAGCGAGTAGGCGACGCTGAAAGTACCGGCGATGGTCGCTACGATTGGCAAGGTCATCTCGACCCAGGCCGTGGCGTTGATGAACACGGTTTCGGCGAAGAACATCTCTTTGGACAGGAAGCCGTTGAGCAGCGGTACACCGGCCATCGAGGCACTGGCGACCATGGCCAGGGTAGCGGTGAACGGGATCAGCTTGATCAGGCCGCTGAGCTTGCGGATGTCACGGGTGCCGCTTTCATGGTCAATGATCCCGGCGGCCATGAACAGCGAGGCCTTGAACGTGGCGTGGTTGAGGATGTGAAACACGGCGGCCACGGCGGCCAGCGGACTGTTAAGTCCCAACAACAAGGTGATCAGGCCGAGGTGGCTGATGGTCGAGTAGGCCAGCAAACCCTTGAGGTCGTTCTGGAACATCGCGCAGTACGCGCCAAGCAACAGGGTGCAAGCCCCTGCGCCGCTGACGATGTAGAACCATTCTTCACTGCCGGACAACGACGGCCAGAGCCGAGCGAGCAGAAACACCCCGGCCTTGACCATGGTCGCCGAGTGCAGATAAGCCGAAACCGGTGTCGGCGCCGCCATCGCGTGGGGCAGCCAGAAGTGGAAGGGGAATTGCGCACTTTTGCTCAGGGCGCCGATCAGGATCAGGGGCAGCAGGATAGGGTAGAGGTGATGCGCGCGAATCAGGTCGCCGGCGGCCAGGACCTTGTCCAGGTCATAGCTGCCGACCACATGGCCGAGCAGCATCACCCCCGCCAGCAAGCACAAACCGCCCGCGCCGGTGACCATCAGCGCCATATAGGCGCCGCGTCGCGCATCGGCGCGGTGGTGCCAATAGCCGATCAACAGGAATGAAAAGAGGCTGGTCAGCTCCCAGAAAAACACGATCTGGATAAGGTTGCCGGAGATCACCAACCCGAGCATCGCCCCCATGAACGCCAGGAAAAACGCAAAGAAACGCGGCACCGGATCGTCCGGCGACATGTAATAGCGGGCGTATAAAGAAACCAGCGTGCCGATGCCCAGCACCAGCATCGAGAACAGCCAGGCGAAGCCGTCCATGCGCAGGACGAAGTTCAGGCCCAGGCTGGGCAGCCAGAAAAATTCTTCACGAATGACGCCGCCATCGGCGATTTGCGGGTACAAGAGGGCAACCTGGACGGTGCCAATCAAAGCCACCAGGCCAGCCAGTAAAGATTCGGTATTACGCGCGTTGTGTGGCAGCAAAGCCGCCAGACAGCTGCCGATAAAAGGCAGAAGCAGTAGAACTATCAGGGACATAGGCTTCTAATCTGCGGAAGTTTGTGAAGCATCATACGTGCCAGCTCTCGGATCACCAAACGCCAAGCTGTCGCAGAATCCTTCAAGGTAGACGGGAAAAGCCGGGTTTACAGTGTTGCGAAGGACTGTTTTAGCAGGTCCGGCCCCTTCGCGGGCAAGCCTCGCTCCTACGGGGTTTGTGTCGTTCGCAAGTTCGGGTATCGACACAAAACCCGTAGGAGCGAGGCTTGCCCGCGAAGGCAATCCGCCAGGCACTGAAAATCTTAAAGCTTAACCTTGGGTTTCCCGTTCCAACTCTTCTTCGGTCGCAGCTGCCTTACCCTTGGTCTTCAACTCACTCACTATCACCGCCGCCACAATTAACCCCGCACCCACCAGAGCAATCGCCGGCAACCGCTCCCCGGCGATCCGCCCGACAATCCCGGCCCACACCGGCTCGCCCGCATAGATCAACGTCGCCCGAGTCGGCGATACGCTCTTCTGCGCCCAGTTCATCGCCACCTGGATTGCCGCGCTCGCGGCGCCCAGGCCCAGTGCACTGCACAGCAACAACCACGAGAAATCCGGAATCACTTCCTGGGTCGGCACCACCATCAGGAACGCCAGCACCGACGTGGTCGCCAGTTGCACCACCGTCACCCGGCGCACATCGACCTGACCGGCATAGGTGCTGATCAGAATGATCTCTGCCGCAATCGCGACCGCGCTGATGAGCGTGGCGATTTCACCGGGGCTGAAATTAAAGGAAGTGCCCGCAGGCCCGGACAGCAACATCAACCCGGTAAACGCCAGCATGATCCCGATGCTCGGCATCAGCCCCGGACGCCGCCCCAGCACCAGCCATTGCAGCAACGGCACGAAGGGCACGTACAACGCGGTAATAAACGCCGACTGACTGCTGGGAATACTTTGCAAACCCACGGTCTGCAAGCCGTAACCGAGCATGATCGCCACGCCGATAAAGGCACCTGCCTTGAGTTCGAACAGGGTCAGGTCCCGTAGGTGACGCCAGGAGAACAACGCAACAATGATCGCCGCCGCAGCAAAGCGCAGGCCGACAAAAAACATCGGCCCGCTGACGGTCATAGCATGCTGCACCAGCAGGAATGTCCCGCCCCAGACCATGGTGATCAGCACCAGCACGCACTCGGCCTTGCTGAGCCGAGAGAAACGGGGAGAAGTGTGAGAGGGGTTCACAGACGTCATGACCTTGCGCGCTACCTGAGGGCGACGCACAATGCGTCGAATGTTGCGCAGTATACTGCCCAACCCCACCGAGTGAGCAATATAGTGCACAAAGATTCTACCCCGCGGGCTTCGGTCCTCCAGCACGTCAGCCAGAACGTCCGACGCCTGCGCCATGCCGCCGACATGAGCCAGACCGCGCTGGCCGAAAAGTCCGGAGTTAGCCGCCGCATGCTGGTGGCCATCGAGGCTGGCGAGAAAAACGTCAGCCTGACCACCCTCGACCGCGTGGCCGAAGCGCTGGACGTGGCGTTCAGTGATTTGATCCAGGCGCCGGATGCCCGAGATCCGAGCCGTATCAACGAAGTGGCCTGGGCCGGTACGATCCCCGGGAGCAAAGCCGTTCTGCTGTCCAAAGCCACCGCTACCCGCGAAGTGGAGCAATGGGAGTGGTGCCTGCAACCAGGAGAAATCTACCCCTCGCAACCGGATGCCGAGGGCTGGAGTGAGCAGATCTTTGTATTTGAAGGTTGCCTGACCTTGATGCTGGGCGACACGCCGCATGAGATCGCCGCCGGCGAGTTCTACATGTTCCCCAGCAACCAGCCGCACGCCTACCGCAATGATGGGGTTGTGGCGACGCGGTTTGTGCGAAACGTGGTGATTTGACTGCGGACTATCGCTCAGCGGAAACGATGAGCTACCTGATCGCCATCGGCCGGGCGCTGATGACACGTCCTACTTTGGTACTGCTTGATGAACCCTCCATGGGTTTGGCGCCTATTATCGTCCCGGAGATTGTCGAGATCGTCGCGCAACTCAATCGTGCCGAGCAGGTGAGCTTCCTGATTGCCGAGCAAAACATTAACGTGGCACTCGACTACGCATCGACGGCCTACACCCTCGATACAGGCCGAGTCGTTGCTGGCGCGGGGCGACCTGCCCGGTTTCCATTCAGGTAAACATTGACCAGTGAGAACGCCATGACTCAAACCCAGCGCGCACAGGCGACCGACGCCATCCGCCACGCGGACATCCTGATCGTCGGCGGCGGCCTCAGCGGCGCGATGCTGGCGGCGCAGCTGTTGCGATTGCCTGGCAAGCGTTCGGTGCTGGTGATCGAGCCGCGCGCGGAACTCGGGCGGGGCGAGGCGTACAGCGCGGTCGAGCTGGGCCATACGCTCAACGGCAACGCTGCGCGCATGAGCGTTGACCCGGACAACGCTGACGACCTGACCCAATGGCTTACCGAACACATCGCGGCCGGTGGCTGGCCGGAGTCCGATGAGCAGCATGTGCCGATCAGTGAGTTGTTCCCGCCCCGGGGCCTGTTCGGGGTGTACGTGCAGCAGCGCTTGGCGCAAGCGCAGGCGGTGGGGGCGGTGGACGGTTCGACGGTCGAGCACGTGCGGGCCGAGGTGGTCGATCTGCAAATCGGGGATGATTCGGTATGGCTGACCTTGAGTGACGGGCAACGCTTGCAAGGCGCTTACGCGGTGCTGGCCACGGGGATGTTTCCCGCTGCGCGCACCCCGCAGACCGAATCCAGCGGTTTGAACGCTGCGGCGCTGGATCCTTGGGATGTCGCGGCCATGCGCCGGCTGGACCCGCAGTCGACGGTGTTGATCATCGGTTCGGGCCTGACCATGGTCGATGCCGTGGTGTCGTTGGAGCAGGCCGGGCATCGTGGCCCGATTGAAGTGTTTTCCCGGCACGGCTTGCTGCCGCACGTGCGTCGGCAGCCGCCGGCCTGGGTGGATTTTCTCGCTGAGGATCAGAGCATTCGCACCCCTCGACAGCTGGTGCGCGAACTGCGTCGGCATTGCCGGGACGCCCTCGCTCAAGGCATCGACTGGCAGGCGCCGCTCGATACCGTGCGGGCGCACATCGGCCGGTTGTGGAATCAGGCGACGGACGTGCAGCGCCGACAGTTTGTGCGGCATGTGCGGCCCTGGTGGGAAAGTCATCACCACCGCTCGCCACCGTTGAGTGCCGAGTTGGTGGCGCGGCTGCACAAGGAAGGGCGGTTGCGGATCCAGGCGGCGTCGTTCAAAGGGCTGGAATCGACGGTCGAGGGGCAAGTGAGCATTCGCATCCGTCGACGCGGTGAGGTGGAAACCACCGTGGTCAGCGGCGCAGCGTTGATCAATTCCAGCGGCATCGAATACGACTGGCGTCGGGTGGCCCGACCGCTGCCGCAACAACTGCTGGCGCGCGGATTGATTCGCCCGGGGCCATTGGCGTTGGGGATTGCGGCGGCGGTTGACGGTGCCGTGCTGGATGCCGACGGACAGGTCGCCCAACGCCTGTTCGCCATGGGCCCGCCGTTGCGCGGCATGTGGTGGGAAAGCACGGCCGTCACCGACGTCGCCAGTCAGGCCAAAGCCCTCGCCGACCGGCTGGCCCGGTCGCTGTAGCCGCCGTCGAGCTTGCGTTCGGCTGCACAGTCAGTGCAACTTCAGGTGCTTTGCACTATCCCATTCTGCTGCGGTCGTAAACTTCACAGAGCGGCGCATCACTGCGCCGCTGCACCCGTGGAGATCCAATGAGCCAGGACGTCCTGACCACCGAAGCCAATCGCCGTCAGTTGCAGCAAATCATCGCCGGTTTGTCCGATGGGGTGATTTTGCTGGAACTCGACCAGACCATTGTGTGGGCAAATGAAGCCGCGCTGGCCATGCATGGCGTCAGTCAGATCGGCGAGTTGGGCGCCAATGCCAAGGAGTACGCCAAGCGCTTCGCCTTGCGCTATCGCAATAATCACCCGGTGCCGCCAGAGAACTACCCGATCAGCCGCGTCGCCAAGGGCGAGACCTTCGCCGATGTGCTGGTTGAGGTGACGCCGGTCGACGATGAGGAACGCATGTGGGTTCATAACGTGCGCAGCATGGTCCTCGCCGACAGCGCCGGCGAGGCGGAGTCGCTGGTGTTGATCATGGACGATGTCACGGAATGGGCGAGTGCCGAGCAGCGTTTCGAAAAGACGTTCAATGCGAACCCGGCACCAGCGGTGATCTGTCGTCTCAGCGATTTGCGTTACATCAAAGTCAATTCGGGCTTCCTGGAAATGACCGGCTATGCCCGCGATCAGGTGATCGGGACTTCGACCTATGAGCTGGACATTCTGGACGGCGCCGAAAACAGGGACCTGGCCATCGAGCGTCTGCGCGAGCACGCCACGATCCCGCAGATGCAGGCTGAGCTGAAACTGCCTGAAGGCGGCAGCAAGCAGGTGATCGTCGCCGGTCAACCGCTGGAGTTCAACGAGGAAGACTGCATGCTGTTTTCCTTCGTCGACATGGAGCCGCGGCACAAGGCCGAGGTTGCCTTGCGCCAGAGCGAGGAGCGGTTCGCCAAGGCCTTTCGCCTGACGCCGGTGCCGACGCTGGTCTGTGGTGCACAGGATCAGGTGGTGATCGACGTCAACGAAGCCTTCCTGGATACCCTCGCGTACCCCAGTGAAGAGGTGCTCGGAAAAACCGTTGCCGAACTCGACTTTATCGATGACAAGGGCGCGCGCACACGGCTGTTCGCGGCGCTGGAGAAGGCGGGAAGCCTGGATCGGGTCGATGTCAGAATCCGCAGGAAAGACTCGAGCGTGATTGACTGCACGGTGTCGGCCGACACCGTGAACATTCAGGACAACCCGTGCTACCTGCTGGTGTTGATGAACATCACTGAACGCAAACGTACCGAGCTGGAACTGGTGGCGGCGATCGAAGAAGTGATGAAAGACGCTTCCTGGTTCACCCGTACGTTGATCGAAAAACTCGCCAACGTGAAGAACATTAACTCGCCGCAGTTACCCAGTGTGTCCTTCACCGACCTGACCGCCCGCGAGCGCGATGTGCTCGGCCTGATCTGCGAAGGCCTGGCGGACAAGGAAATCGCGGCACGCCTGAAACTGGCGCCCAACACTGTGCGCAACCACGTGTCGACGGTGTATTCCAAGCTGGATGTGCACAGTCGCAGCGAAGCAATTGTGTGGGCGCGGGAGCGAGGTTTGTTCTCCAGTGAGTGGCGGCCCAAAGGCCAGCGTTAAGGTGCAAATGCACTAGACGAGGCAGTGCAAATGGAGGTTCTGGCGGGGTGCAGCAGTTCCTAACCTGTCAGGGTGCGAAACGGGCCTTTGGTCGGTATCGCGTCCTCTACGAAACAGCTTAAGGAACAGTCGTATGCTCGGCCAATTCAACCAGTTTTCAGTCGACGGAGTCAGCCGGCCCATGGGTGAATCGCAATGATTTATCTGGCGCAATTGCGTGCGCAACTGGAACAGCACTTTTCCCCGCTGGCTTGCGATTGCAGCGTGTCGGGGGACAACTCGGTGACGGTAAAGCTGTATCACCCGGCGTCGGGGCAGGTGGATCTGGTGGTCAGTGGGCTGAGTGTCGCTCACCTCAGAACGCCGGAAGCGGTCGCTTCGTTGATTGAGGAGCTGCGTTACGAGCTCGAAAGCAACAATTTGCATCAGAGACAGGACTCGGTTTCGTAGCTGTCGTTTTTCAGTGTTGAAAACGAGTTAAGTGCCTTATTGACTGGCATTGGCGGCGGGCTAGGCTATAAGAAATGCGAGGGTATTATTTTCTGTGACCAATCTGCGGCTACGCGGTAGGGGTGTCGGGTCGCGGAAAGTGTCGATGACTTATCGCGGGACAGCCTATGAACAGTCTTGGGAAACGTGCTTTTTCGCCCCTGTCGCTCGCCTTTTGCGTAGCGATGCTCAGCGGTTGCGCCAGTCCGCCACCTCCACCGCCCGCCGCACCACCGCCTGTTCCGCAGCGCACCTGCGAAACCACTGAACAAACGGATGTGATGGGCGATGCAAGAGTGACCGAGGAAGTGACCCGGCAAACGAAAGTGACCCGTTGTGTCACTCAGTAGGTCTGAGTGACTGCTTCGTTGCTTTCTTCGTTGCTTTCTTCATGTGTTGAATGCGCAATGATCCGGCACCCTCACGGGTGCCGACACCTGGGGGCCTAAACCTCAGACATCCTCGATCCTGACCCAGCGTGACTCGCTTGCCGCCAACCGGATCGCCGTCGCCAGACGTTCAACTTCCCATGCTTGCTCAAAGTCAGTCCCGCCCTGGGAAAGGCCAGCCAGGGCCATCACCAGGTCATGTACCTCTAGCGTCTTGAGTTCGTTGTATCCCAGCTGATGACCCGCCGCCGGGCTGAACGCCGCGTAACCCGGCAGGTTCGGTCCGGCGAGCAAGCGCTGGAAACCGTCCTGGCCGGCGCGATACAGCCGCAGCTCGTTCAAGCGCTCCTGGTCGAACGCCAGCGTGCCTTCAGTGCCGCTGATCTCGAAGCTCAGGTGGTTCTTGTAGCCATGCTTGAGCCAACTGCTGCTGAACGTACCGCGTGCGCCGTTGGCAAACCGCAGCAGCGCGTGGACCTGATCGTCGACTGCAATGGGCCGTTGCTCCTGGCTGCCTGACGTTGCAGGACGCTGCCGGTGCACGGTTTGAGCGTCGGCGCACACTGATTCGACATCGCCCATCAGATAGCGCGCCATCGCCAGTAAATGACTGCCCAGATCCGCCAGCGCGCCGCCCGCGTGATCGGCATCGCAGCGCCACGACCACGGCGAAGCTGGATCGGCCATGAAGTCTTCGCTGAATTCGCCCTGAAAACTGATGGGCTGCCCCAGTTTGCCGCTGTCGATCAGCTCCCTGGCCAGCCCGATCATCGGGTTGTGCTGATAGTTGTAACCCACCCGCGTCACGATGCCCGCGGCGTTGGCGGCCTGACGCATCGCGTTGGCTTGCTGCAGATTCACCGCCAGAGGCTTCTCGCAATACACCGCTTTACCCGCCGCGAGGGCGGCCATGGCCATGGGGTAGTGGAGGTGATTGGGCGTAGTGATGGCGACCAGATTGACCTTGGGATCATCGATCAGCTGTTGCCAGTCGGTGTGAGCGGTTTCGAAACTCCAGGCGTCGGCACAGTGCCGTGCACGATGTGGATCGACGTCGGCGAGGGCCGCCAGCCTGAGCTTCAGCGGGAGCTCGAACACCGCGCTGACGTTGCGAAAGGCCAGGGCGTGGGCGCGACCCATGAAACCTGTGCCGATGAGTCCGATACCGAGTTCGCGCATAGCTGGGGACCTTTTGGGATTTTTGTTGTTGGGACGCTATTTATGGAATATAAATTCCTAAAATGCAATCGGTGGAATAATAATTCGTTATGTGTATGGGATCAGCGAAATGGCAACAACGCTATGCGCTCAGTAAGCGGTGCTGGAAGGTGAGGGGGCGAGTCATTGGTGGAGTATTCGGTGGACCGCTCTTGCTGATCTCTTTTACCGCTCTGTCAGATTCTGAAATAACTCGTCTCGTATGAGGTGCTCCGAAACATTGTAGGATTTCATCCCCCATTTCTTTCAGGTCTATATGAACACCCTCCTGGAGCCTCCCAGTCGCTTGTTTCAATCCACACCCTGTATCCATTTGGCCTTCGCTATTCGGCGCAGGTCTCGCTTTCTAATATCGCTTAACCTCGAAATCCCGGCTGCAGGTTGCTCAGTGATGTCCTTCTCCAGGACTGACCGTGCCATCTCGAAGGGCTCACCTCCTTGCCTGCGCTCGGTGAAACCTTTCTTTCTTGCGCCTTGTGCCCTGAACATCGCATCCGCTCCGTCGAGCAGGCGTTCGTGTGTTTCTGCCATTCACTCATTCGCCCCCACTCTACGAGAGACTGAATAATTCCTATGGAATGGATTGCTGATCCCACGGCCTGGCTTGGCCTGCTGACCCTGATCGTGCTGGAGCTGGTGCTCGGCATCGACAACCTTGTGTTCATTGCCATCCTGGCTGACAAGCTACCGCCAGAGCAGCGGGATCGCGCGCGTGTCATCGGGCTGTCCCTTGCATTGCTGATGCGTCTTGGCTTGCTCGCGAGCATCTCCTGGATGGTCACCCTGACCGAACCTTTGTTCGAGGTCTTCGACAAGACGTTCTCGGGCCGGGATTTGATCATGCTGTTCGGTGGTGTGTTCTTGTTGTTCAAGGCAACCATGGAATTGCATGAGCGACTTGAAGGGCATGTGACACAACGCTCAGGCAATGCGGCCTATGCGATGTTCTGGCCTATCGTTGCGCAAATTGTGGTACTGGATGCCGTCTTCTCGCTGGACGCTGTGATCACTGCCGTGGGCATGGTGGAGCACTTGTCGGTCATGATGATCGCTGTGATTTTCTCCATTGGCTTGATGATCATCGCAAGCAAGCCATTGACCAATTTCGTCAACGGGCACCCCACCGTCATCATGCTCTGCCTGGGTTTCTTGATGATGATCGGCTTCAGCCTCACCGCTGAGGGCCTTGGCTTCCACATTCCGAAAGGCTATCTCTACGCAGCGATCGGCTTCTCGATCCTGATCGAGTTGTTCAATCAGGTGGCTCGCTCACGCCGCAAGAAGAGTGTGCAAGGTCATCGCCCTATGCGTGAGCGTACCGCGCATGCCGTTTTGCGTTTGCTGGGTGGGCACAAGCTGGGGGCCGATGAAGTCGGCGAGGAAATCGCTGACATGCTGTCAGGTGCAGAGGCCGAGCAGGTTTTCCATCGACGGGAGCGCGTCATGATCAGTGGCGTGCTGCAGTTGGCGGAACGCCCGATACGCGGCGTCATGACTCCGCGTGCGGAAATCGACCATATTGACCTGGCCGATTCTGCGGAAAAAATCCGCACCCAGCTGATGCACTCGCCGTACTCCCGATTGCCGTTGATCCGCAGTGGGCGCGTTGATGAGCCTTTGGGGTTCGTCCACAAGAAGGAGCTGCTCAAAGAGCTGTTGGCCGGGCACCAGCCCAACCTGGAAACCATTGCCCGCCAGGCCATCAACTTGCTGGACAACTTCTCGATTCTCAACGCACTGGAACAGATGCGCAAAGAGTCGACTCACATCGCGTTCGTGGTGAACGAATTCGGTGACTTCATGGGTATTTTGACCATGACCGACATTCTCGAATCCATCGCGGGTGAGTTGCCGGATGCCAGTGAAATTGAAGGCCCGAATATCGTTGTCGAGGAGGGAGGCTTCCTCGTCAGTGGTGCGCTGAATCTCAGCCAGATTCGCGAACACATTGGCTTCCAGGCTAAAGCGACTGATGACTATCAGACGCTCGCAGGGTTGGTCATGAGCTTGCTGGATCGTCTGCCGGTCATTGGCGACAAGCTCGATTGGCAGGAGTGGAGCATGACCGTTGTGGAGGTCGAAGAACGACGAGTGACGAGGGTGCGATTGCGTAAAAAGTAAGCCGGAGTCCGCTCGGCAAAAGGCAGCCCTGAGGCTGCCTTTTGTTCATCCTGAGCAGTGAATCAGGACAAGAATCCGCCATCCACATTCAACGAAACCCCGGTCGTGTAGCTCGACGCATCGCTGGCGAGGTACAGCACCGCGCCGGCCATCTCGCTCGGATCCGCTACGCGCTTGAGCGGGATCTGCTGCAACGCGGTCTTCAGGATCGCGTCGTTCTTCACCAATGCCGACGCAAACTTGGTGTCGGTCAGGCCCGGCAGCAGGGCGTTGCAGCGGATGCCGAACTGCGCGCATTCCTTGGCGAACACCTTGGTCATGTTGATCACGGCGGCCTTGGTCACCGAGTAGATGCCCTGGAAGATGCCCGGCGAGATGCCATTGATCGACGCGACGTTGATGATGCTGCCGCCGCCGTTTTCGCGCATCAGTTTGCCGGCTTCGACCGACATGAAGAAGTAGCCACGGATGTTGACGTCGACGGTTTTCTGGAAAGCGCCTAGGTCGGTGTCCAGTACGTTGCAGAACTGTGGGTTGGTCGCGGCGTTGTTGACCAGGATGTCCAGGCGCCCGAACTGTTCCTTGATGCCGGCGAAGACCTGGCTGATCTGTTCCATTTCACCGATGTGGCACGCGACGGCGGTGGCTTTGCCGCCGGCGGCGATGATGGCGTCGGCCACGTGCTGGCAGCCGTCGAGCTTGCGGCTCGAGACGATGACGTGGGCGCCTTGCTGGGCCAACAGTTTGGCGATGGCCTCACCGATACCGCGGCTGGCGCCGGAGACGAAGGCGATTTTGCCGTCGAGGTCGAACAAGTGAGTCTTGGACATGAGGTTTCCTTGTTATTAGGGCCCGGAATGTAGTTAAAGCCGCGATCAGAGCGTAGATTTCTGGATGACTTGCAGGCTCATCTGCTCCAGCAGTTTGTTCATGTGAATGAACTGCGCGAAGCGTTTGTCCTGGGTCTGACCGTGGAAGAAACGGTAGTAGATCTGCTGCACGATGCCGGCCAGGCGGAACAGGCCGTAGGTGTAATAGAAGTCGAAATTGTCGATCTGGATGCCAGAGCGCTGGGCGTAGTAATCGACGAATTCGCGACGGGTCAGCATGCCCGGGGCGTGGCTCGGCTGGCGACGCATCAGTTGCACCGGCGCCGGGTCTGTGGCTTCGATCCAGTAGGCGAGGGTGTTGCCGAGGTCCATCAGCGGGTCGCCGAGGGTGGTGAGTTCCCAGTCGAGCACGCCTATGATTTGCATCGGGTTGTTCGGGTCGAGGATCACGTTGTCGAAGCGGTAGTCGTTGTGGACGATGCTGGAGGTCGGGTGGTCGGCCGGCATCTTGTCGTTGAGCCAGGCCTTGACCGCCTCCCACTTCGGCGCGTCCGGCGTCAGGGCTTTTTCGTAGCGATCGCTCCAGCCCTTGATCTGCCGTGCCACATAACCTTCGGGCTTGCCCAGATCGCCCAGGCCAAAGGCCTTGTAGTCGACACGATGCAGTTCAACGAACTTGTCGATGAAGCTTTTGCACAAGGCTTCGGTTTTCGCCGAATCCAGGCCCAGTTCCGGTGGCAGTTCCGAGCGCAGGATGATCCCGTTGACCCGTTCCATTACGTAGAACTCGGCGCCGATCACCGATTCGTCGGTGCAGTGCACATAGGCCTTGGGGCAATACGGAAAACCGTCGCGCAGTTGATTGAGGATGCGAAATTCGCGGCCCATGTCGTGTGCGGACTTGGCTTTGTGGCCAAACGGCGGCCGACGCAGGACGAACTCCTGCTCCGGGTATTCCAGCAGGTAGGTCAGGTTCGACGCACCGCCTGGAAACTGGCTGATCTGAGGCAAGCCACTCAAGCCCGGAATGTGGGCCTTGAGGTACGGATCGATCAGGCTGGCATCGAGTTCTTCGCCGGTGCGGATACGGGTGGACTGGTCAGTAAGCGCCATGCTTATCCCTTCTGCTTATTCTGGAGGCCTGCGATTATTGGCTAATCTAATGCGCGCACCCGGCACCCACAACCACGAACGGCCCTTATAGGTGAGCGTGTTGCCGGGCAATCATTGCTTTTGATACACCTGTTTGAATGACCCTCAAGGCGCAACCTTGCTCAGTGAGGCCGGCAGGGCGATGGGCGTCAACACGGGACTGCCGGAGAAGAATGCCACCAGATTGCGACCCACCAACTCCACGGTGCCTTGCGTAGCCTCCGGAGACAACCCAGCGACATGCGGCGTCAGGATCACGTTGGTCAGCGCCTTGAGCGCCTCCGGCACGTGAGGCTCGGCATCGAACACATCCAGGGCGGCACCGGCAATGCGTCGTTGCTCAAGCGCAGTGACCAGGTCTGCCGTGGCGATCACCGAGGCTCGGGCGATGTTCACGACGAACCCTTTGGGGCCCAAGGCATCAAGGACGTGTTTATTGATCAGGTGTTTGGTGCCCAGGCCGCCAGGGGTGGCAACGATCAAAAAGTCCGAGGCACGAGCCAGTTCGGTCGGTGTCGAGCAGAAGGTATAGGGGACGTCGCTGCGATGCTGGCGGTTGTGGTAACTCACGGTCATGTCGAAGCCGGCGGCGGCGCGTTTGGCGATGGCCATGCCGACCGCGCCGAGGCCGAGGATCCCCAGGCGCTTGCCGGCCAGGGAGGGGCGCATGATCTTCGGCCACTCGCCGCGGCGTACCGCTGCGTCGCAACGGGGAATGTCGCGAACCAGCGCCAGCAACATCGCCATGGCATGGTCGGCGACTGAAGAGGCGTTGACGCCGGCGCCATTGGTGACGGTGATGTCCCGGTTGGCGGCGGCTTGCAGGTCGACGTGCTCGTAACCGGCACCGATCACGCAGATGATTTTGAGGTTGGGCAGGGCGGCAATTTCATCGGCGTACAAGCCCAATGGACCGCGAGTCAGTACCGCATCAATCTGCGGGCCATGCCGTGAGATGGCGGCGGCGCGCTCGGCCGGCGTCGGGGCCAGAATCAGGTGAAAGCCCTGATGTTCGAGAATCGGCAAGTAATCGTTGATGGTTTCAACCAGTACCAGAACGGTTGCAGGCATGCTGAGCTCCTGTGGGGATTGAATGTCGGATCTCGAATGTTGCTTCAGATTGCTGATTCCAGAGGAGTTTAGCAACGACCGGGGATTGCACACGCCGTTGATCAGACTGATTCACCTTGGGAGGTCAGAAAATGGCGGGCGGCGTCGAGAATCTCATCAGACAGTTCATCCCCCCGCGTGGCGCGAGCCAGGGTCAGCGCGCCGACCATCAAGGAATAATCCACCAAGGCTTGCTGGCGATTGGCTTGGGGCTGATCCGAACCCATCAAAGGGGTGAGCATCTGCAACAAGGCTTCCAGCCCCTGGGTATAGGTCTGGTGCAAACCGCTTTCCGCGGTTTCATGGCACATGTCGCCGGCAAACGCCGTGACCGGGCAGCTTTCGCCCGGGTTATCGCGGTTGGCCGCCGACAGGTAGGGCGCGATGATGCTCGTGCGGGCCGAGACGCGGTTATCGTTGGCGTCGATTTTCTGCTTCCAGCGTTCCATCGACTGGGTGAACGCCCGGGTACAGGCCTCTTTCGCCAGCGCTTCCTTAGAGTCGAAATGACCGTAGAACCCGCCATGGGTCAAGCCGGCCGCGCCCATTACATCAACGACGCTGATCCCGTGCAGGCCGCGCTCGCGAAACAGTCGCGTGGCGGCTTCGACGATGATCTCGCGGTTGAGTTCGGCTTGTTTGCGAGAGACTCGAGGCATGGCGGCTCACAGGCAGGGAAGGTGTTTAGATGACTGGCATCATAAGGAACTGTCGGGCGCGTGTCAGTGAATGACTTTCGCGGCAACAGTCGGCCCGGTCGAAGGATGTTTCTATCCCGATTGAGAGATGTCCTCCGAGACCTTGTAAAACGCCAGGCGTGGCGGCAATCAGTTGGCGTATTGAGCGATGCCATTGCCGAATGACCAGTTCTCGGGTTTGCCTTCCACCAGATTGATGAAGACATCTTCCAGGCGAACACCCAGTTCAGCGTTGAGGCTTTCGGCGATGGTCTTGTAGAGCAGTTTTTTCTGCTCGAGGGTGCGGCCTTCCCGCAAGGTGATCTGGATGATCACCAGGTTGTCCGTGCGATTGATGCCCATGTAAACGGGGTCAAAGATGAAGTGGTTCTCGTCGTGTTCGGCGAGGATCTGGAAGTTATCGTTCTCGGGGACGCCAATGGTGGCATGCATGGCAGCGTAGATCAGTTTGCCGATGCGCTTGGCGAAGGTCGGGTCCTGGTTCTTTTTGATATCGACGCGAACGAGTGGCATGGGAGGTCTCCGTAAAAGAGGGCTGCCGGTCAGCAGGTGATTCGAAAATACATGACGCTAATCCTTCACCGAATAGATTTATCAAGACATCTATTTAATTTGATGCAAGAGCGCCACGGGAGCAAGTGTAGGAGAGCGCCACAAAGGCACGCGCCCACGGGGTCTGGATCTGATCCGCACAACCACTCCTCAGCTAAGTCTTTGCTTCTGTTCATTAATCCCGGACAATCGCGCCCTTGTTTCGGCCAGGGCGCTGCCCGTCGGATTTTTCCGACTCGTCCTGACCGGGTAGCAAATGACCGGAATGCGGAGATCCCACCGGATGAATGATCAGGCCAATAGCGTCGACGAACGCTATGTAGCGGCGACACCAGCGACTCTCACTAGCTGGAATCGCCATGACACCACCTGGATGCTCGGCCTGTTTGGCACGGCCATCGGAGCCGGTACCCTGTTTTTGCCGATCAACGCAGGCCTGGGAGGTTTCTGGCCGTTGCTGATCCTGGCGGTGCTGGCATTCCCGATGACCTTTTATGCGCACCGTGGCCTGACCCGCTTCGTGTTGTCCGGCCGCGAAGGCGCGGACATCACCGAAGTGGTGGAAGAACACTTCGGCATCAAGGCCGGTGCGTTGATCACCTTGCTGTACTTCTTCGCGATCTTCCCGATCCTGCTGATCTACAGCGTGGCCCTGACCAACACCGTAGGCAGTTTCCTTGAACATCAACTGCACATCATGCCGCCCCCGCGCGCCGTGCTGTCGCTGGTGCTGATCCTCGGCCTGCTGGCGGTGGTGCGTTGTGGCGAGCAGGCGATCGTCAAGGCCATGAGCCTGATGGTGTACCCGTTCATCGTGGCGCTGCTGTTTCTCGCGGTGTTCCTGATTCCGCACTGGAACGGTGGCATCCTGGCCACGGCGTCGACCCTGCCTGAACCGTCGGCGCTGCTGCACACGCTGTGGCTGGCCATTCCGGTCATGGTGTTCTCGTTCAACCACTCGCCGATCATTTCGGCGTTCGCGGTGGACCAGAAGCGTCGTTACGGCGAACACGCTGAAGAGCGCAGCTCGCAGATCCTCTCCCGCGCCCACCTCTTGATGGTGGCGATGGTGCTGTTCTTCGTCTTCAGCTGCGTGCTGACCCTGTCGCCGGGGCAACTGGCGGAAGCCAAGGCGCAGAACCTGTCGATCCTGTCGTACCTGGCCAACCACTTCAGCAACCCGACCATTGCCTTTGCGGCGCCGTTGATTGCGTTCGTGGCCATTTCCAAGTCATTCCTGGGCCACTACATCGGCGCCAGCGAAGGCCTCAAAGGCTTGATCGTAAAAAGCGGCAAACGCCCGGCGCCCAAGACCCTGGACCGCATGACCGCCGCGTTCATGCTGGTGGTGTGCTGGATTGTCGCGACCCTGAACCCGAGCATCCTCGGCATGATCGAAACCCTCGGTGGCCCGATCATCGCCGCGATCCTGTTCCTGATGCCGATGTACGCGATCCGCAAAGTGCCGGCGATGGCGCGCTTCCGTGGTCAGGCGTCCAACGTCTTCGTGACGGCGGTGGGGCTGGTGGCGATTTCGGCGTTGATCTATTCGCTGACGGCCTGAGCACTGCTTTGATCATTCCCACGCGGGGCGGGGGAACGATCAGGCATAAATAAACGCTGCTCATCTTTCGATGGGCGGCGTTTTTTATTGCGTAGAAGAACGCACACCCCTGATCCAGCGCACCCGTCCCCCGGGATTAGCGGCTAAGCTTGCGGCTGCATCAGCGCGTCGTAGACCGTTTGCCGCAGATTGACCCTTTCTCTGGAGACGCTTTATGGCAGGTGCCCCCGGCGCATCGGTGCAACCCCGTGCCGATACGCCCAACCGCTGGCTCGACGTTATGGCCGGTGTGTCGATTGCCGGTTTGTTGTTGCCCGAGGCCGTTGCCTATTCCAGCATTGCGGCGTTACCGCCCCAGGCCGGGGTGATTGCGCTGTTTGCCGGGTTGCTGTGCTACGGACTGTTCGGCACCAGCCGTTTTGCCATTGTTTCCGCGACTTCATCTTCGGCAGCGGTGCTGGCCGCCGCCACCGCCACGCTGGCCAACGGTGATTCAGGGCTGCGCATGACGCTGGCGATCGGCCTGGTGCTGGTGACGGGTGGTTTCTTCCTGTTGGCCGGACTGTTCAAGCTTGGCCGCGTGACGTCATTTATCGCCAAACCGGTACTGCGCGGCTTTGCATTGGGCCTGGCCGTGACCATCATCCTCAAGCAACTGGCGAGCATCGTTGACGTGCACTTGAGCAACGGCAACCTGATCCGTTTCCTGCCGCAACTGCTGGAGCAGTGGGCGCAGTGGAATCGGGTTGGCTTGCTGGTCGCCGCGGTGGCGCTGCTGGTGTTGTGGGTGTGTGCACGTTTTCGGCGATTACCGGGAGGCTTGCTGGTGGTGGCGCTCGGCATTGCCGCCGGCCAATGGCTGAACCTGCCGGCCTACGGAGTGAAACTGATCGGTGTGATCGACCTGAGCCTTGAAGTGCCCCGGCTGCCGGTGCTGCCGTTTGCCGACTGGCTGCACCTGGGGGAATTGGCGTTTGCCATGGTGATGATTCTGTATGCCGAATCCTATGGATCGATTACCTCGTTTGCACTCAAGCATGGCGACCGGGTTTCCTCGAACCGCGACCTGCTGGCCCTCGGGGCGGCCAATCTGCTGTCAGGCCTGTTCCACGGCATGCCGAGCGGCGCCGGTTACTCCGCGACGTCGGCCAATGAGGCGGCCGGTGCCGGTTCACGCCTGGCCGGTGTGGTTGCGGCGGGGGTGGTGTTGCTGATTGTCTTGACCGTGTTGCCCTGGATTGCCTTGACGCCCGAACCGGTGCTGGCGGCCATCGTCATTCATGCACTGGCGCGCGGCTTGAGCCTGCAGCCATTGGGTCGGTATTTCATCTGGCGTCGCGACCGCTTGCTGGTGATCTGCGCGGTGGCCGCCGTGTTGGTGCTCGGCGTGCTGGACGGCTTGCTGGTGGCGGTGGTGATCAGCGTGGTGCTGATGCTCAAACAGATGTCTTCGGCGGATATTCAAGTGCTGGGGCAAATGGGTAACGGCCATGATTATGTCGACCTGCAGCGCCATCCCGATGCCCGGGCGATCCCTGGCGTGCTGATCGTGAGGCCCAGCGAGGCGCTGTTTTTCGCGAACGTGGAGCGCATTCTGAGTGGCGCGCTGCACCTGGCCCGGCACGCGGAGCCGCCGGTGCATACGATCATTCTCAGCCTGGAAGAATCCCCCGATCTGGACGGCACCAGTATCGAAGCGCTGGAAGCGTTCTTTATGCAGGTGCGGGCGCTGGACATGCTGTTGATCCTGGCGCGGCTCAAGCACGAAGCCAAAGCGGTGCTCGCACGGTTACCGACGCAGGAAATGGAGCAGGTAATTCTGAGTGGCCTGAGCGTCGACGGCGCGGTGCAACAAGCCCTCAAGCCATCCACATAACCCCTGTGGTAGAGGGCTTGCGGGCATAAAAAAACGCCGCTCATCTCACGATGGGCGGCGTTTTTTATTGCGTTGCAGCGTTAGGCTTGAACGACCGGGATGTTGGCGTTCGCAGCAGCTTCACGGAACTCGGCGATCTGGTCGAAGGACAGGTAGCGGTAAACGTCGGCCGCCATGCTGTCGATCTTGCCAGCGTATTCCATGTACTCCTCGACGGTCGGCAGGCGACCCAGGATGGAAGCAACGGACGCCAGCTCGGCCGAGGCCAGGTAGACGTTCGCGCCGTCACCCAGACGGTTCGGGAAGTTACGGGTCGATGTCGACACCACGGTGGAGTTCGGCTCTACACGTGCCTGGTTACCCATGCACAGCGAGCAGCCTGGCATTTCCATGCGAGCGCCGGCCTTGCCGTAGATGCCGTAGTAGCCTTCTTCGGTCAGCTGGTGAGCGTCCATTTTGGTCGGCGGCGACAGCCACAGACGGGTTGGAAGCTGACCTTTGACCTGATCCAGCAGTTTACCGGCAGCGCGGAAGTGACCGATGTTGGTCATGCACGAACCGATGAACACTTCGTCGATCTTCTCGCCAGCAACGCTGGACAGCAGACGGGCGTCGTCCGGATCGTTTGGCGCGCAGAGCACAGGCTCTTTGATGTCGGCCAGGTCGATTTCGATGATTTCAGCGTATTCGGCGTCAGCATCGGCAACCATCAGCTCAGGGTTGGCAACCCAGGCTTCCATCGCTTGAGCACGACGTTCCAGGGTACGCGCATCGCCGTAGCCTTCACCGATCATCCAGCGCAGCAGGGTGATGTTGGAGTTCAGGTACTCGGTGATGGATTCTTTCGACAGCTTGATGGTGCAACCGGCAGCCGAACGTTCAGCCGAGGCGTCGGACAGCTCGAAAGCTTGTTCGATGCTCAGGTTGTCCAGGCCTTCGATTTCCAGGATGCGACCGGAGAATGCGTTCTTCTTGCCTTTCTTCTCGACGGTCAACAGGCCAGCCTGAATCGCGAAGTAAGGAATGGCGTGAACCAGGTCACGCAGGGTGACGCCCGGTTGCATTTTGCCTTTGAAGCGCACCAGGATCGATTCCGGCATGTCCAGCGGCATGACGCCAGTGGCGGCGGCGAACGCTACCAGGCCAGAACCGGCCGGGAACGAAATGCCCATCGGGAAACGGGTGTGCGAGTCACCACCGGTACCGACGGTGTCCGGCAGCAGCATGCGGTTCAGCCAGCTGTGGATGATGCCGTCGCCCGGACGCAGGGAAACGCCGCCGCGGGTCATGATGAAGTCTGGCAGGGTGTGGTGGGTGGTCACGTCGATCGGCTTTGGATAGGCCGCGGTGTGGCAGAAGGACTGCATCACCAGATCGGTCGAGAAGCCCAGGCACGCCAGGTCTTTCAGTTCGTCACGGGTCATAGGACCGGTGGTGTCCTGAGAACCGACGGTGGTCATCTTCGGTTCGCAGTAGGTGCCAGGACGAACGCCTTTGCCTTCTGGCAGACCGCACGCCTTGCCGACCATTTTCTGTGCCAGGGTGAAGCCTTTGCCAGTATCGACAGGCGCTTCAGGCAGCTTGAACAGGTCGGTAGGGCCCAGGCCCAGTTCGGCACGCGCCTTGTCGGTCAGGCCGCGACCGATGATCAGCGGAATACGGCCGCCAGCACGAACTTCGTCCAACAGTACCGGGGTCTTCATTTCGAAGGTGGTCAGGACTTCGTCAGTGCCGTGTTTGCAGACTTTGCCAGCATGCGGGTACAGGTCGATCACGTCGCCCATGTGCATGTTGGTCACGTCGAATTCGATTGGCAGTGCGCCGGCATCTTCCATGGTGTTGTAGAAGATCGGAGCGATTTTGCTGCCGAAGCAGAAACCGCCGGCACGCTTGTTCGGCACGAAAGGCACGTCGTCGCCGAAGAACCACAGCACCGAGTTGGTGGCGGACTTACGCGAAGAACCGGTACCGACCACGTCACCGACGTAGGCGATCGGGAAGCCTTGACCGCGCATTTCTTCGATCTGCTTCATCGGACCGGTGACGCCCTGGGCGTCAGGCACGATGCCTTCACGGGCCATTTTCAGCATGGCGAGGGCGTGCAGCGGGATGTCCGGGCGGGACCAGGCGTCCGGAGCAGGGGACAGGTCGTCGGTGTTGGTTTCGCCGGTGACCTTGAACACGCGCAGGCTGATCTTGTCGGCCAGCACAGGGCGGTTCTTGAACCACTCGCCGTCAGCCCAGGATTGCAGCACGCCTTTAGCGTGTACGTTGCCGTTCTTGGCTTTTTCAGCGACGTCGTGGAACGCGTCGAACATCAGCAGGGTGTGCTTGAGTTCTTTGGCAGCGACTGGCGCCAGTTCGGCGTCGTCCAGCAGATTGACCAGAGTCACGATGTTGTAGCCGCCCTGCATGGTGCCGAGCAGTTCAACAGCGCGTTTCTTGTCGATCAGAGGGGAGGTTGCTTCGCCTTTGGCGAGGGCAGACAGGAAACCGGCCTTTACATAGGCTGCTTCGTCCACGCCTGGCGGAATGCGATTGGTGATCAGGTCAACGAGGAAAGCTTCTTCGCCAGCCGGGGGATTCTTCAGCAGCTCGACCAGGCCTGCAGTTTGTTCGGCGTTTAGCGGCTGGGGAACGATACCCAGTGCTGCACGCTCTTCGATATGTTTGCGGTAGGCTTCAAGCACAGTTATTACCCTCATCAGTGGTCCCAAATGGGTGTCCGGGACGCTCATCCCGAAATTGCCGTACTCATGCGCTGCGTGGCGTTGTGGGCCACTTAGCCAGAATTACCGACAATTCCTTACAGAAGCTGCTTTCAAAGTTTTACGCCTGCAGAACGGGGAGCTGATGAGGGTTGGCGTAGAGCTTTTCCCCGCTGGAAAAACCCTTCGCCAACTCCGCTCTGAAGGAACGACTGTGCTCGTGACGCTTTGAAAACAGCTTCTAACGGACATTGGCGCCTTAAAAGGCTGGCTGATTCTACGGCAAAAAAAAATTAAAGGTAAGTTGGCCCCTCAAGATTGAGGGGTGATCAATGTTAGACAAAGGGCTAACATGCCGGCCTGTTCTGCTTTCCCGTGTCCTCCTGACCTATGCCCAATCAGACCATCAAGACCCCCTGCGTCGGCCTCTGTTCCACTGTTTACGGTGATCTGGTGTGCCGTGGCTGCAAGCGTTTCCACCATGAAGTGATCAACTGGAATGGTTACAACGAGGAGGAAAAGCGCGCGGTGTGGCTGCGTCTTGAGCAGTTGTTGTCCCAGGTGATGGCCAGCAAGCTGGAAATTTTCGACCCGCAGCGCCTGCGCTTGCAACTGGAGCAGCGCAAGATCCGCTTTGTGCCGCATCAATCCGAGTATTGCTGGGCTTATCAGCTGATCGCCCGTGGTGCGCGGGTCATCAATAACCTGGAAGCCTACGGGATGGTGCTGATGCCGGAGTTTCGCGACTGGAACCTGCCGGAATTGCGTGACGCCATTGATCGGGAATTCTTTTTGCTCTCTGAGGCGCATTATCAGCGCTACATTGCGCCGGGGTTTCTGAAAGACGCTTTTGGCGGCTGAACATTAAGTGCTTCGCGGGCAAGCCTCGCTCCTACAGGTTTTGTGTCGTACACAACGGGTGTGATCAACACAAACCCTGTAGGAGCGAGGCTTGCCCGCGAAGGCGTACTACCCGACGCCGCAAATCTCAATGCTGCGTCACAATCTCCTCCAGATGGTCCATGATCGTATCCGGCTTCAGCACCAGCACATCGCTCTCCACCGCATCCAGCACCACCTCCGCCGTATTCCCGATCAGCGCTCCGGACAACCCGGACCGCGCAACAGTGCCAATCACCGTCACCGCCGCCTGCAGCTTGTGCACCATGAACGGAATCAACACATCCGCCGGACCTTCCTCGATGTGCAGGTGATCATCATCGATATCGAACTCGGCCTGAAAGGCCTTGCACTGCTCGCGATAGCGCGCCTCGATGGTTTCGCTGAGCTGCAGCGTAGGGTCCGCCGCCGACAGCATCGGTGACGGATGGGCACTGACCACGTGCAGTTTGGCCTTGGCCAGGCTGGCGATGTCGTAACCGTGATCGACGATGGTGGCGTGCAACGTGCGGTGTTCGCCATCGGCATTGCCGACGTCAATGGCCGCGAGAATGACCCCGCCGGTCCACGGTTTAGAGGTTTTCACCAGCAGCACCGGCGTCGGGCAATAACGCAGCAGTTTCCAGTCCGCCGGGGTCAGCAGGGCTTTTTTCAACGGGCTGTCGGGGTAATGCTGTTTGATCACCAGCCCGCAGCCTTCCGCCTGCTGCACATCGACGATGGTTTCATGCAGGCTTTCATTCCAGGCCTGCTCGGTGGTGACACTGTAGCCGTCCTGTAACAGTGCCGCCTTGAGCACGCCCAACATGCCGCTGTGATCATGCTTGCGATCGCACACCAGCAGATGCAGATGCGCCTGGGTCACGCCTGCAATCAGTTTGGCCCGTTTGAGCGCCAGGCTTTCCGAGTGTTCGGGTTCGATGACCACCAGGATGCTGCGAATGGCTTGCATGATCGGGATCTCCAGGAAGGTAAAAAATACTGCGTTGGACAACTATAGTTGGTCGCCGCCAACCCGGTACTTGATGCATATCAACGGCGGCGACTGGTGGTCTGGCGGCAGGCCGGTATAATCGGCGCCCTTCGATTCAGACCTTTTATTCCGTGAGCCCCATGATCCTTCCCGAAATTCACGAGTTCCTCGGCTGCCGAACCCCCGATGGCTGGGTCCAGGCCGCGCTTGCCGATCAGGACACCTTGCTGATCGACCACAAGAACTGTGAGTTCAAGGCGGCCAGCACGGCGTTGAGCCTGATCGCCAAGTATCACTCCCATGTCGACCTGATCAACCTGATGTCGCGCCTGGCCCGGGAAGAGCTGGTGCATCACGAGCAGGTCATGCGCCTGATGAAAAAGCGCAAGATCGAGCTGCGTCAGCTGTCCGCCGGGCGTTATGCCTCGGGCCTGCGCAAAGTGGTGCGCAGCCACGAGCCGGTCAAGCTGGTGGACACGCTGGTGGTCGGCGCATTTATCGAAGCCCGCAGCTGCGAGCGTTTCGAGGCGCTGGTACCGCATCTGGACGAAGAACTGGGCAAGTTCTATTTCGGCTTGCTGAAAAGCGAAGCGCGGCATTTCCAGGGTTACCTGAAACTGGCTTACCAGTACGGTGATGCCAAGGATGTTGCGCAAGTCATTGACCGGGTCCGTGCCGCCGAGCAGGAACTGATCGAGTCGCCGGACGTGGAGTTCCGTTTTCACAGCGGTGTCCCGGCATCGGCGTGATTCGCCCTCCGCACGTTGCAATCTTTTGCGACTGAATTGTTAAAAACTCTTAAGAGTATGAAAGATCACTGAAAACCGGCCCTCGAGGCCGGTTTTTGCTGCCCGTCATCACCGTCCCGTCACTGATTGGCGCCATAATGCCGCCCACTTTTCACAAGGGTTGGCAGACGGTCGTTATGGATAACCTGGGTTTTGGCAAAGTATTGCTGGTGGAAGACGACGAGAAGCTCGCCGGGCTGATCGCGCATTTCCTGTCCCAACATGGCTTTGAGGTCCGCCAGGTTCACCGCGGCGACCTCGCGTTGGCCGCGTTCCTCGAATTCAAACCGAAAATCGTCGTGCTCGACCTGATGCTGCCGGGGCAGAGCGGCCTGCATGTGTGCCGCGAGATCCGCAGCGTGTCCGACACGCCGATCGTCATCCTGACGGCCAAGGAAGATGACCTCGATCACATCCTCGGCCTGGAGTCCGGTGCCGACGACTACGTGATCAAACCAATCAAACCGCCTGTATTGCTGGCCCGCCTGCGTGCGTTGCAACGGCGTCAGGCGCCGGACAGCGGCGTGTGCAGTGCCCTGGAGTTCGGCAACCTGAGCATCGACCGCAGCTGTCGCGAAGTGCGGTTGGCGGGGGAGGTCATCGAAATGACCACCATGGAATTCGAACTGCTGTGGTTGCTGGCCAGCGCTGCCGGCAAGGTTCTGTCCCGCGACGACATCCTCAACCGCATGCGCGGTATTGCGTTTGACGGCCTCAACCGCAGTGTCGACGTCTACATCAGCAAGTTGCGCGGCAAGCTCAAGGACAACCCGCGCGAACCGGTGTGCATCAAGACCATCTGGGGCAAGGGTTACCTGTTCAATCCGTTTGCGTGGGAGCTGTAAATGCTGCGGTTATTTCTTGGGCTGTTTCTGGTGATGACGGTCGGCCTGGTACTGGGGTTGCAAACGGTCGAGCGCACGTTCGATGCGCTTCTCGATGATCAGATGCAGAGCTACAACCGCGAGGCGGTGCGTGGCCAGGCCTGGTCGCTGGCCGAGCAATTACGCGATCTGGACGGGTCGGACCGGGAGCGCGAACTGGAAGCGGTGCGCCCGCATTATGGCTTGGGCCTGACGCTGGTCGAGAGCCGTCAACTGTCCCTGACCGATCAGGAGAAAGCCGAGTTGGCCCAAGGGCTTCTGGTGATCCGTGACAAGTACACGCAGTTCATCTCGCGCATTGACGAGGGTTCGCAGTTGCTCAGCATCAAGCTGCCGGCCGAGCCCAGTCTGATGCCGTTCTACATTGCCGCGGCGTATCTGATGATCGCGGTGATGATCGGTTTTGTGTTGATGTTCTGGGTACGCCCGCATTGGCGAGATCTGGAGAAACTGCGCCTGGCGGCCGAACGTTTTGGCGATAACGACCTGTCGTCGCGGATCCAGCTGTCCAAACGCTCGAATATTCGTGACCTGGCCGAGCACTTCAACCTGATGGCGGCGCGCATCGAAGGCTTGATCGCCAATCAGCGCGAACTGACAAACGCGGTGTCCCACGAGTTGCGCACGCCGATTGCCCGGCTGTCATTCGAACTCGATCAGCTCAAGCAACAACCCGATCCGACCCAGAACCGCGAACTGATTGCCGACATGTACGCCGACCTGGGCGAGCTGGAAGAAATGGTTTCCGAGTTGCTGACCTACGCCAGCCTTGAGCGCGGCGCTACGGTCATCAGCCGGGAAAACATCCAGGCCAACAGTTGGCTGGACAGCGTGGTCGGCAGCGTGGCCCTGGAGGCCGAGGCTGCCGGGGTGCAGTTGTTGATTGTCGAGTGTCAGGTCGATGAGGTTCGCATTGAGCCACGCTTTATGGCCCGGGCGGTGATCAACCTGCTGCGCAATGCCATTCGTTATGCCGATGAGCGGGTGGAAGTGTCGTTGGTCCGTACCGGTGATCACTACGAAGTGCGGGTCAACGATGATGGGCCGGGTGTGCCGGTGGACGGGCGCGAGAAAATTTTCGAACCGTTCTCGCGCCTGGACGCCAGCCGTGATCGCCGCACAGGTGGGTTTGGTTTGGGGTTGGCGTTGGTGCGGCGGGTGTCGCAATCCCATGGCGGGCAGGTGGAAGTGGGGGATTCGCCTTGGGGTGGGGCGTCGTTTCGCATGACGTGGGCGCATCTGGATTGATTGCGTTGATCTCACCGGCCCCATCGCGAGCAGGCTCACTCCCACAGGGGAATGCATTCCAAGTGTAGGAGCGAGCCTGCTCGCGATGAGGCCATCCGCACCACCGAAGCGCTAAAGGTGTACACCACCTGCCCATCCACCGAAGTCTCCCACAGGAGAATGCATTCCAAGTGTGGGAGCGAGCCTGCTCGCGATAAGGCCATCCGCAACACCGAAGAGCTAAAAGGCGTACACCACCTGCCCACCCACCGAATTCTCCCACAGGAGAATGCATTCCAAGTGTGGGAGCGAGCCTGCTCGCGATGGGGCCATCCGCACCACCGAAGAGCTAAAAGG